>SHXF01000066.1 GCA_009693435.1 Betaproteobacteria bacterium
TTCCGCGGCAAAAGCTACCGGCTCAAAGAAGCCGCCAACCGCCTTGCAAAGGCCAACCAATCCGAGTAACAATCCATCCATTCCTGTCGTTCCCCCTGGGGGAATTTGACCTGGCCACAGATGGGGGAATTTGAAGTGGCCACCGGGGATCTAACCTTATTCGTTAGGCATCAGACGGCGACGCGTTGAGCGAGTGCTTCTTGGGCCAGAGTGTTGAGGCTCTTGCCCTCTGCTTGAGCAGCGATAGCAAGCTTCTCGTGTAGCTCAGGAGGAATCCGCAGATTGAACTTCCCGGAGTAGCTGCGCCGAGGTTCAATGCCCTTCTCCTTGCAGACCTCCTGGAACACCGTCAATGACTTCTTGAACTCTGCTCGAAGCTCTTTCGGCGTCTTGCCGTAGAAATCAGCGCCGCCAGTAAGACCGAGAATTTCGCCCCTGAACATATCGATTTCAGGGTCGTATTCGATCTTGGCGTTGTATCCGTCTACCGTCATCACGTTCATGGCTTCACTCCATGTTGTTCGAGCCACTTCTTCACAGAGACCACGGCGCCCTTGTCAGTCTTTGGTGACGGGTGCGGTCTGTGAAAGACGCGCACTTCGTTGAACAGAACGATCGCGACGCGGCTCCCCTCGCGCTCGCTCGCCTCTGCACCAAGGCCGACCAGGAGTGCTTCGATGTCCTTCCAGGCAATGTTCGCGCTGGTTGGATGTGAGAAGACCGCCTCAAGGACCTTCTGATGGGCGCGCTTCATCCTCGAATGGTACCGCGAGACAGTACCGAGCGCAACGGACGTATTTTCTGAGGCCCAAACGAATAGCGTTTATCTGCCGCCGCACAAACGCTGAATGGTGCCGCGGCGGCGTTGGCGGCAGATAAACCTCGTTGGACTGAACCGCCGTGAGAGCGGTGATTATGGGGATTGTAAGCCTGCGGGTGCTCGATGCAATCGGCAGGTGTGACGCTGCGGGCGCCCGACGAGATGTCGGGGGGCGTTTTCCGTCGGGAAGACCGGAAGGGGAGTCCGGAAACAAGCGCGGGCGAACGGCCGTGGCAGGCGAATCGGGCGATTCGGCCGAACACGTCCCTGGCGACCGACAGCGCCAAGAGTCCAACAGTTGAATGGCGAGTGCTGCGCGATGCTCATGGTGGTCCCCGCACGGGTGGCACGCGCACCGGTGCGATGGATGCGGTGGGTACGAACTGACCGTTACCGCAGTGGGTACAGCGCAGCATCTCGTGCCGGTCGATACGATGCAGGAAATCCTGGACCGACTCGACCACAAGCGGATCGGGCGCCGGCGCCGCGAGCGCCGAGCGCGCCTGGGCCAGTTTCACCGCCTTCGCGGCCGGGCCGATGAGGCCGTAATGACGGATGCGCTTGAATCCCTGGGGCAACACATGCAACAGGAAGCGCTCGATGAAGGTCTGCGCGGGCACGACGAGCGTGCACCGGCGGTTGCCGTGGGCGGAGTCGCGCACCCGCAAACGCACCGCGTCCCCTCCATGCCGAGGATGCGCTCGTTGGAGATCGCCACCCGATGCGTGTAGCGGCCCAGGTAGTCGAGCACCTGCTCGGGCCCGCCGAGGGACTGTTTGGCGTAGACCACCCAGTCATGCCGATGAACCTTGGCGAGCAGATCGCGCCATGCTTGATCGGCGAGTCCTGTTTCTGCCAGTTTCCCGTCCTCGCGTGCGCGCTTCAGGGCGGCGACGAATTTCCCGCGGAACACGCGAGACAGCGCCTTGACCGGAAACATGAAACCGTCTTTCGCGGCCACCCAACTGCCGTCGGCCTTCAGTGCCCCGCCGGGCACCAGCGCATGCAGGTGCACGTCGCCCCATGTCCTGCTTCCACGTATGCAGCACCAGCGTGAACGCAGGGGTGCCGCCGAGCCAGCGCGGGTTCGCGGCAATGCCGGCGGCGTCGCGCGCGGCGCAGTAAATGCGTTGCGCCGTTTTAATGTCGATGCCCTGGTTTGAGGCGCACAAGGCGCAGAGCATGGAACCGATCCCCGATGCCCAATTGCATAAGCGCGAGCTTGACATCATCCGACGGGCGAAGGCGGCGCTGCGGGCAGCGCAAAAGGATGTCGGGCGCCACGGTCATGCCTTCATCGAGCATTTCTGGTCACAACTCCCGCGCAAGACCAAAGACGGCGCCGTCTGCATCGTTCCTCTGGCGCTACAACGGCAACCGTGTCGGACACGCGCAGGGCGGAGTGTTGTTTGCGATGACGGTATCGGCGATGAAGGCTTTGCCCACTGCCTCGGTGCCGACCAGCGCCCCGGCCTGGTACATCCGCCCTGGAACCGGCCACAAACTCAAGGTGCGCTCGCGCATCCTGCAGCAGGGACGTACTACGGTCGTGGTGCTCACCGAGGTCTCGGACGCGGAGGGTCATCGCGTGCTGGAGGTCATGACCACTCACGCCTATCCCGAACACCATGTGCATCCTGACAATGCAGGCAGGACCTAGTGTCTGCAGTGGTGTTGCCTTACCAAATTGATCAATGCGCGATCAATGCGGCGCCGCTTTCCTGATCGGGATGATACTGCAGGACTCCGCACCGTTTGATGCAGCCGGTCCGGTCGGTGCAGCCATTGCCCGGGCCCGGTCGGCGCCCTGCACCCCCGGTTGCGCGCCGAGTTGGCGAACGAACGTCTCCAGGGCCGTGGCAATGGACTCAAGCAAGGCAAACGCCCCTGCATCCCCGAGGCGAGCAAGTTGCTCGCCCTGCTGCGCAAGGTCTGCCAGGTGCGCGCCACCCAGGGATTTGCTGCTTGACTTCAAGCCATGCAGCCGCTCACCGAATGTCTTCAGATCCCGTAGTCCGGCACTGTGCCGCAACGCGCCGATTTCTGTTTCTGCGGCGTCCACGTACAAGGTCATGATTCCGGCCACCGTGCTGGCGCCGATTTCACTGGTCAATTGATCAATGATCGCCTGGTCCAGTGACTCGGTTGCAGGCGCAGACCGGTTGGGTTCAGCCGCCGCTTTTGACGGGTTTGTTACAACACCGGTCAGCCGCACGATGGCATTGATCAGCAGTTCCCGTTTCACCGGTTTGCTCAGGAAATCATCCATCCCGGCGTCGCTACAGCGCTGCCGGTCATCGGCGAACGCATTCGCCGTCAGGGCAATGATCGGGATTCGGCTACCCGTGACGGCCTCGGCGCGGATGCGACGCGTTGCCTCGAAGCCATCCATCACCGGCATCTGGCGGTCCATGAGGATGACATCAAAAGTATGCTGTTTCACCGCTTGAACCGCGAGAACTCCGTTTTCCACCGATACCACCTGCGCGCCGGCAAGGCCGAGCATGGCCTCTATCACCTGCTGGTTAATGGCATTGTCTTCCACCAGCAACACGCGGGCCGCCAGGCGTTGCGTGGCCAGCGTGGCAGTGTCCGGCACAGGCGCCGGATCCTGTGCTGCCGCGAATGGGAGATCGAACCAGAAATGGCTGCCCACGCCGGTCACGCTGTTGACCTGGAGGGAGCCGCCCATCAATTCCACCAGATGGCGGGCAATCACCAGGCCCAGGCCGGTGCCACCGAACTGACGGGTGGTGGAAGTGTCGGCCTGGGTAAACGGAGTAAACAGCGTTCCCAGTCTCTCCGGCGCGATGCCAATGCCGTTGTCCTTCACATCAAAGCGCAGATACGCGCGCGAATCCTTGCCGACGGGTGCAATGCCACAGACAACCAGGCTGATCTCGCCCTGCTGCGTGAATTTGATCGCGTTGCCCAGCAGATTCGTCAGCACCTGCCGCAGCCGCGTGGGGTCGCCTCGTACCCAGCTGGCTGAACCCAGCTCGAATTCGGTCCTGAGGCCGTTGCCGCGCGTGGCAGCGATTTCCGTCTGCATTGAGGAAAACTCATTGAGAAAATTCCCCAGATCGAAGTCGATGGCCTCGAGCTCCACCTTGCCCGCCTCGATCTTGCTCAGATCGAGAATATCGCTGAGCAGCTCGTGCAGGGCGTGCCCCGAGGTGGCGATGGCCGCGCTGTATCGGCGCTGCGTCGTGTCCAGCGCGGTCTTCTCGAGCAACTCCGACATCCCCAGGATGCCATTGAGCGGTGTGCGAATTTCGTGGCTCATGTTGGCCAGGAACTCCGATTTCGCCTGGTTGGCGGATAGTGCCGCCTCCCTGGATTTCGCCAGTTCGGCATTTTGCGCTGTCAGCCGCAGAGTAAGCGTGTCCATTACTTCAATGGCGGACCTGACTTCGTCGGTTGCGCTGCTCTCAATCGCGGCGCCCGTCGTGGCGAGCGCGGTTTGCTGGGCCCGCAGGCGAAGCGCCCGCAGCGGTCTGAAAAGCCGACTCATTACCAGGAAAGACAGAAGAAACATTGCTCCAACCAATAGCAAAGTCCACTCGAGCATCGTCTTGAAGCTCGATTCCAGCATCTTTGCGGCGTCAGAGCCATCTACCCGTACCAGCATCACAAATGCCTCGTCAACGAGGAGCAGCGGAATGTAGGCATTCCTGAGATATTTGTTTTCAGCGTTGGCTTGGTCGGGGAGAATGCTCCGGAAGACCGGGATTTTCTCTCGGAATGCCTCTTCGATTGCCGCCCGGTCCTCTGTACTCAACGCGGATTCGCCAGAGGCAATCACCTTCTGGCGCCGCGAGATCAGCGTGATTTCGGCATTGATCCTCTTACCGATAGCCGCAATCAACGATCCGTCGAGGCGCTTTCCAACTATGATCGCGCCCGCAATACGCGAGCCAGCGCGCAAAGGCTCGATCGCCAGGATATTGGGGCCGGAAGCAGTCGACTCGATGGCCAGGGAAGATTTTCCCTGCAGCGCTTCCGCAACTCCCCAGGCGTTGGACCTGACACCGATACGCGCGCTATCCTGCGCTGCAAACCGTACCATTTCCGTCGTATCCGTGATCTCGATGATGTCCGGCTTATCCTTGAACAACTGGGGATTGATGATCGCGGCCAAGCCGGTGCCACTCGCTGCCCAATGGGGATTGGCTAGCGCGTTCGCCACGCGGTCGCCGTTGGCGAGGACACGCGCCTGCAATGCCACCTCCCTGGCAAAGTTTTCCAGGTGCGCCTCGACGTTGGCGGCGATGGCCACCACGGTGCTTCTCTCGCGTTCGTCGACATTGCGCGACAACAGGTTTCGGCTGAGCCAGTAGCCTATCGCCTGCGTAAAGATCACGCTGATGATAAGCAGGGCCAGAACCGACCATCGAAAATTCATGGTTACGGCCTGGCCATTGGGGAAAAGCGTGGGAATCCTCGACTCAAGGCGAATGTCCAGTCATATGAACCGCGATTTGTCCCGTCAGGTGTCCCGTAAGGTGTCCCGTCAGATGTCCCGCCATCACTTTGGCACTGCACTCGGGGATAAAATGCCATGAACGCTCAATATCTTCTCGCCTTCCGCGGATTTTACAAAACCCATGAAGGCACGTGCTGCGGGTGACAGTGTGCCGCGAGTCCGGTGGATCAGTCCAAGGGACAGCCAGACCGGATAGCGGCCTGCGGCCAGGTTTTCTGGCGTGGGTTCCACTTTGTCAAGCGCCAGGGCGATGACCTTGGTTTTGTTGGCATGCAGAGCCGACCGATTCAGCATTCCCAAGCTGGTGTCGTAGCGGTCCAGCAGTTCAATCATCTGCGGATCGAAGAGCACCAGCTTGACCGCGTCTGGATAAACCATGTCCTGGAATGCAGGAATATATCTGGCCATTGCCTTGCGTGACGTTTCGCTGATCTCGCGCCCCACGGCACGAATCGGGGCGGCCTTTGCGCCCAGTTGGCGCCAGTCGGACGTTTTTCCGCTGAACACATCGATCATCTGGGCGGAGCTGACGGTTCGCACCGTCACCGCCGCGCCGGCAACGAACACCACTGCATCGCGGCCGATGGGGACATATGTCAGGCCCTTGGCCTGTTCCGCGTCGGTCAACGGGCGGCCGATGCGTGCCAGATCGGTCTTCTCCGCCAGCAGGTCCCGAACCGCTCCCGCGGCCCCGATGCTGGTCGGCACCGACACATGGTGCTCTTTCTGCTGCTGGTTGAATTTCTGCGCCATCACACCGAGCACATACTCGGGGTTGCCGCTGCCGGGGACGACCAGTTCGGCTGACAGGGCCGCACCGCAGAGCAGCAAGCCCAGTGTGGCAAGCAGGGGTATCGCCCGGATGGTGGTGGGCATGGCTTTCCTTTCATTGATGCTGGAATTCACGGACTCAACTACGTTCCTATGAGAATTATCCGGAATTCTAGCGGCGATCTTGCATTGTGAAACGCGCATTTGGACGAGAATTTCCTCGCTATTACTCGGACCATCCAGCGAGTCGCCCGGTGTCACTCGCCAGCGGGGGAGGCACTGCCATTGCCATTGCCATCTTATAGCCACGCCGCAGCTAGTTGCTCGCGCCGGTGCTGCGCATCATCCACCGGGTCATCGCGGGCTTTCTGCTCAAGCACGCGGGGCTCAAACGCGCCACAGCCAAAGCCGGCGCGGTCACGCTCATCCAGAGATTCGGCTCGGCCGCCAACCTGAACATCCCTCTGCACCGCCTGGTACTCAACGGGGTCTATCGCTGCACCGAGGGCCAACCGGTATTCCAGGAGGTGTGCGCCCCCAGCCGCGATGAATTAGCGGGCTTGCTCGACAGGATTATTGCGCGACTGATGAGAATGCTGACCCTACCTGGCTAGCTCATCGAAGAGGAGGGCAGCACCTATAAAGTTATATTATTTTTCGATGAAAAGTGCCCGTTGAACACCGTTGTTATTGGATCTTCTCCGATAATTCTTCATGAATTGTGGGAGATTTCACGCTGGAGGCGCCGCCCGACGGCTATACGGTGCTGTTCGCCTACACCTCGGTGGCGCTCTCGCCGACCTTCCTTGCGGTAGCCCCGTACGACATGGAAAAGGATTTCGAGGCGGCCAGCATGGTCGCCTGGGCGCCGACACCGACAATCTGCCGTTGACGCCTGAAGGGTGTGCCCTGGAGCCGGGAGCGCGGATTCGTTTCGCTCAGAAGCCCACGGCGAGGCTGTCACGGCGCGCATCGGAGGCGGCGGCGTAGCCTTCGTCCAGCCGGTACAGCAACTGGCCGCAACCGAAGTCCATGTAGCCGGGCGCGAGTTCCACGACATTGTGGCCGCGGCGCGCGAGTTCCGACGACGTGGCCGGCGCCACTTCGTGTTCGAAATTGATATCCATGCCCTGCACGATGCGAAAGCGCGGGCCGTCGAGCGCAGCCTGCGCGTTCTGGCCGTAGTCGGCCATGCGCACCAGCAGCTGCAGGTGGCCCTGCGGCTGCATGGTGCCGCCCATCAGGCCGAGAGTGGTGACCGGCACGCCGTTCTTCGTGACGAATCCGGGAATGATGGTCTGGTAGGGGCGCTTGTTCGGCGCGACGCAGTTCGGATGCCCCGCCTGCAGGTTGAAACCCGAGCCGCGGTTCTGCAGGCTGATGCCGGTGCCCGGCACCACGACGCCCGAGCCGAAGCCCATGAAATTCGACTGTATCATCGACACCATCATGCCGCCCGCATCGGCCGCGGCGAGGTACACGGTGCCGCCCTTGGGCGGCGTGCCGTGGCCGAAATCCTGCGCCCGCTTCATGTCGATCAGCGCGGCGCGCTGCTTCAGGTAGGCCGGATCGAGCAACTGCGCCGAGGTCACGTCCATGGCCTGCGCATCGGCGATGTAGCGGGTGCCGTCGGCGAACGCGAGCTTCAGCGCCTCGATCTGCAGGTGCATGCTGTCGGGCCCGTCCACGGGATGGCTGGCCATGTCGAAGTGCGCCAGGATGCCCAGGGCAATCAGGCAGACGATGCCCTGGCCGTTGGGCGGAATCTCGTGCATCGTCAGTCCCCGATAGTCCTGCGTGATGGTGCCCACCCATTCGTTCGTGTGCGCCGCCAGGTCGGCGCGCGTCATGGCGCCGCCGTTGGCTTTGGCATGCGCCTCCAGTTTCTCGGCGAGTTCGCCGCGATAGAACGCCTCGCCCCGGGTCGCGGCGATGCGCGCCAGTGTTTTCGCCTGGTCGGGAAAGCGGAACATCTCGCCTGCGCGCGGCGCGCGGCCGCCGGGCATGAAGGCTTCGGGAAAGCCGGGCTGCACTTTCAATTCGTTCACCTGCTGGTCCCAGCGCGTGGCGATGAACGGCGACACCGGAAAGCCGTTCGTCGCGTAATCGATCGCCGGTTCGAACAGTTTCTCGAAAGGGAGCTTGCCGAAACGTTTTGACATCTCGGCCCACAGCGAAACGCAGCCGGGTACCGAGACGCTGTTCCAGCCGCGCGGGGGCATCGTCTTGGCGCCCTTGAAGTAATCCGGGGTCCATGCCGCGGGCGAGCGGCCGGAGGCATTCACGCCGTGCAGTTGCTTGCCATCCCAGATGATGGCGAAGGCATCGCTGCCGATGCCGTTGGAGATCGGCTCGACCACGGTGAGCGTGATCGCGGTGGCGAGCGCCGCATCCACCGCGTTGCCGCCGGCGAGCAGCATGCGCAGTCCCGCCTGCGAAGCGAGCGGCTGCGATGTCGACACCACATTGCGCGCCATGGTGGGCTTGCGCGGGGTGCGGTAAGGGGTGCTCCAGTCGTTCGCGCTCATTGGCTTCCTCTCGGGTTGGATGGGTTCTGCTCTAGTCGGCGGACACGGCGCGTTCCTTCGCCCACGCCCGCAGTTCGGTGATTTTCTCGGACATGACCACGGAAATAGGCCGGGTTCGCCGCAATTCGGCCACCACCTGCGCGGTGGACAGCGGTGTTTTCTCGGCGTGCGCTTCGTACAGACCCGAAATGATGGCCTGCTCGATTTCGGCGCCCGAGAAGCCGTTGCTTGCGGCGATGAGCGCGCGGAGGTCGAACTGTACCGGATCGCATTTTCTCTTGGCGAGGTGCAGCTTGAAGATCTGTTCGCGCCCCGGCTCGCCCGGCAGGTCGACGAAAAATATCTCGTCGAAGCGGCCCTTCCTCAGCAGTTCGGGCGGCAGCTGGGAGATGTCGTTTGCCGTGGCCACCATGAATACGCGCGCGCGGCGCTCGGCCATCCAGGTGAGCAGGGTGCCGAGCACCCGCCGCGACACGCCGCCGTCGGCACTGCCGCTCGCATCGCCGCCTATGCCTTTCTCGATTTCGTCCATCCACAGCACGCAGGGCGACATGGCCGCGGCAATCGACAGCGCTTCGCGCATGTTGCGCTCGGTCTCGCCGTGGTACTTCTGGTAGAGCGTGCCGAAATCCAGGCGAAACAGCGGCAGATGCCAGGCGCCGGCGACGCATTTCGCGGCCAGGCTTTTCCCCGCGCCCTGCACCCCCAGCAGCAGCACGCCCTTGGGCGGCGGCAGGGGGTTCGCATTGTCGTCCCCGCCGTCGCCCGCCAGGAAAATTTCGCGCCGCACCTTGAGCCAGCGCTTCAGGTTGGCCAGTCCGCCCAGTTCATCGATGTTGGGTATGCCGGGCTCGAGCGCCAGGATTTCGCTCGCCTGCAGGTACTCGTGCTTCGCCTTCAGCACCTTGCCGATGTCGGCAAGGGTGACCTGCCCGTCGTCGCGTATC
Organism: Betaproteobacteria bacterium; assembly: GCA_009693435.1. Next base: position 9,553 of record SHXF01000066.1, read on the forward strand.
ACCATGCGCGCAAGGCGCCGCGCTTCTTCCTCGCTCAAGCCGCCGAGGTGCTGCACCAGCATGGCGAGGGCTTCGGGTTTGGCCGATACGCGCGTGCCGGTAGCCGTGCGGTAGCGCGCCGCTTCTTCGTTGAGGATTTCCTGGATGCGCTTCGCATCGGGCAGGGAAGGCTTGAAGGTCGTCGCCAGCCGCGAGAGTTCCTTGGGCACCTGGATCTGGTGCGACATGAACACCAGCATGCGCGGCACGACCTCGGCCTTCTGCGCGATGTTCTTGATGGTGCGCACCACCATCGGATCCTCGAGGAAAGGGTGCGCGTCGAAGAACAGGTAGATCGCGTTCTGCGGCGATGCCTCCACGTGATGCAGGGCATCGGGCAGGCTCTTGGTGTTGTAGATCGATTCGACCCGGTTGAGGGCGCGCAATCCCTGATTGAGATTCCAGGTGAAGAGTATGCGATCGTTCAGCAGGGTGAATCGCTCGAGCAGCGCGGTGACCTTCTGCTCTTCGTGGGATTCGATCATCACCACGGGCGTGCGCGCCCGCAGCAGCGTTTCAAGATCCTGGATGTCCGCGTTCATGGCATGCCTTGTGTGGAGCGAATTGCGATCGAGGTGGAATGGCGCATCGCGCTCGATTTGGATTCGCGCATCGCGCTCGAGGTGAATTCGCGCATCGCGCTCGAGGTGGATTCGCGCATCGCGCTCGAGGTGGATTCGCGCATCGCGCTCAGGCCGCCCTTGCCGCGGCGAGGGCATTGTCGATATCCCAGAGGATGTCGTCGATCGACTCCAGCCCCACCGACATGCGGATCATGTCCGGGGTGACCCCGGCCTTGATCTGCTCTTCTTCGCTCATCTGCCGGTGCGTGGTCGATGCCGGGTGGATGATGAGCGTCTTGGCGTCGCCGATGTTGGCGAGGTGGCTCATGAACGTGGCGGCGTCGATGAAACGCTCGCCCGCCCTTGCGCCGCTGCCGCTTCCGCCGCGGATGCCGAAGTTCAGCAGGCCGCTGGCGCCCCTGGGCATGTATTTCTTCGCCAGCGCGTGAAACTTGTCGCCCTCCAGTCCCGGATAGTTGACCCACGCGACCTGCGGGTGATCCTTGAGGAATTTCGCCACGGCGAGCGCATTGGCGCAATGCCGGTCCATGCGCACCGGCAATGTCTCCAGGCCCTGCAGCAGCAGCCACGCGTTGAACGGCGATATGGCCGGCCCGAAGGTGCGCAGGATTTCCATGCGCGCGCGCATGGTGTAGGCGAAATCGCCGAAGGTCTCGTAGAAGCGCACGCCGTGGTAGCCGCGCGAGGGCTCGTGCATGCCGGGAAACTTTGCGCGCGCTTTTTCTTCCCCCCAGGGGAATTTGCCCGACTCCACGATCGCGCCGCCCATGGTGGTGCCGTGGCCGCCGATGTACTTGGTGGCCGAATGCACCACGATGTCTGCGCCCCAGTCGAACGGCCGGCACAGGTAGGGCGAGGCGACGGTGTTGTCCACCATGAAAGGGATCGACGCTTCGCGCGCGATTTTCGCGATGGCTTCGATGTCCACCAGGTTGATCAGCGGGTTGCCCAGCGTCTCGGCGTACAGCAGTTTCGTTTTCGGGGTGATGGCGCGGCGGAAATTCTCCGGGTCGTCGGGGTGCACGAACGTCGTGTCTATGCCGAGCTTGCGCAGATTCACCTCGAGCAGCGAATAGGTGCCGCCATACAGGGTGGAGGCCGACACGATGTGGTCGCCCTGCTCGCACAAGGTCAGGATGGCGGTCGTCTCCGCCGCCTGGCCGGTCGCAGCCGCCAGCGACGCACGCCCGTTCTCCAGCGCCGCCATGCGTTCCTCGAACACCGCGGTGGTCGGATTGGACAGCCGCGTGTAGACGTTGCCGAAGGTCTGCAGGTTAAACAGACTCGCCGCGTGCTCGGCGGAATCGAAGACGAACGAAGTCGTCTGGTACAACGGCACCGCGCGCGCACCGGTGGCCGCATCCGGGATCTGCCCTGCGTGCAGTGCCAGCGTTTCTATGCCGAACTGTCTGTCAGCCATAATTCCTGAACTTTATGTCAATGAAGTGCCCGAAGCGCGCTGCCTGGAGGGAAATTGGAATGCAAAAATAATATATTTCCCCGCCACTACCGTAGCCCGTTTCATTCAATACGGCAGCCACTGCGGTCGCTTCGCCGATATCACCCGGGTATTCACGCCGGCCCAGCTCAAGCCGCCGAACAGGCGCGCGTGCTCGATCTTGACGCAGCGGTCCATCACCGTTTCCAGCCCGGCCGCCTCGGCCTGTTGCGCCGCGTCCGCGTTGGTCACGCCGAGTTGCTGCCACAGCACTTTCGCGCCGATGGCGATGGCCTCGGCGGCGATCGGGCCTATGTCTTCGGTCTTGCGGAAGCAATCGACGATCTCTATCCTGAGCGGCGATCCCCGCGCTGCATCGCTCAGCGATTGGTAGCACCGCTGGCCGAGGATCTCCGGGTAGCGCGGATTGACCGGCACGATGGTGTAGCCGTGTTCCTTCATGTACTTGGCGGCAAAGTAGCTCGGCCGGTACCAGTCGGCGGACAGACCGACCACGGCGATCACCTTGTTCGCCTTCAGTATGCGTCGCAGTCCGGGGATGTCGTCGACCAAGGGAATTCTTCCAGGGTGATGCTACGCATTGGTGATGCTGCGCATTGGCGATGCTGCGCATTGTAGCGAATCCGGGAGCGGGGCTGCGGGGCAGTTGCGCCGATTGCAAGTAGATGGCAATCGCGGATTGAACGTGAAATGGGGGTGCCCGGTTCAGGTTGCAGGTTGGGTTCAATTCCCGGATCGAGCAGACGAAGCTGGGGCACGGGAACGCGTCTGCGGCGCCCTGATGCACCAGCTGCCAGGAGCGCTCGGGGAGGGATGCAGGCCTGCGATGACGCCGTGCGCAGTCGAGCGGCGGTCCCTCAGAGCCAACGCACCAGGTCAAATCGCTTGCGCCCCTTCATTCGGTAGATTTCGAAGTCCGCACGATCGACGGTCATGATTTTGAGAATCCCCAATTGTTCCGCGAGCCAGACCAGGGCGGCGTCGGCGAAGTCGATGTCGCGATTGGCGTACTTTCCGATGGTGGTCGAGAGCTCGGGATAAGCACTGACGGGGACGTCCACTACGGCAAGGCCGCCATCGTGAATCCATCCCAGCAACTGCTGCTTGCTGCGGGAGGAGAGAAAGAAGTTCGCTTCCACGACTACTGGAGCGACCGTGATCAGTCGTCCCCGGTACCCGCGCAGGAAGGAAATCGCCTTATCGTGGATCGGGTCGGCCTCGCGCCCGAAAGCAACCAGAAAACCGGTGTCGACGATCAGGCGATCCACGATCACTTGCTGCGCAAGCGCTCTCGAAGCAGGTGCTTGGTGTGGAGCGCCACATCGCCCGGTCGCTTGTCGCTGCCCATGAACCGCTTCCCCAGCTCGTAGGCGCTTTTCTCGCCGGAAGACCGCTTCAGCATCTGCTCTATCGCATGCTTCACCGCTTCGCTTTTCGACACTTTGCACGAAACGCAATAGTCGGCGAGTTCCTGCTCGATGCGCGGGGGGAGGCGGACGGAGAGAGGCATGTTCAGCGGTGTCGTACGAATCTTTCATAATTGTACTACACCTCCCACGGTTGCGGACCACGGGCATGCGGGCGCAGCAGCGGCGTGCCGGTCGTGGCTGCGGCAAACCAGGCTTTGGCAAGGCGGATCGCCGGGGTATAGTTCGCGTGGACAGACACAAAAGGAGAGCCGCATCATGTTTCCGGCGCCGTATTTCGAGTACACGCTGCGCGCCATGCCGACCGCGGGCAAGTCACGGGGATAGCCGTGACAGGTGGCCGCGGAGCCCGCAGCGGCGGGCAGTTGCTGGTGGACGCGCTGCGTGTGCATGGCGTCGATACCGCGTTTTGCGTGCCGGGGGAAAGTTACCTCGCGGTGCTGGATGCGCTTTACGATGCGCGCGATGCGATCAAGCTCGTCGTCTGCCGCCAGGACGGCGGCGCTTCCTACATGGCCGAGGCATGGGCCAAGGCCACCGGGCGGCCGGGCATCTGCTTCGTGACGCGCGGGCCGGGCGCGGCCAACGCGTCCATCGGGGTGCACACGGCGTTCCAGGATTCCACGCCCATGATCCTGTTCGTCGGCCAGGTGCCCAACGAATTCGTCGAGCGCGAGGCCTTCCAGGAAGTCGACTACCGCCGCATGTACGGCCCGATGGCGAAATGGGTGGCGCAGATCGACCGCGCCGAGCGCGTGCCCGAATTCATCGCGCGTGCCTTCCAGGTGGCGACCTCGGGCCGTCCCGGCCCGGTGGTGCTGGCGCTGCCGGAGGACATGCTGATCGACCAGGCGGAGGTGCGCGACACCGGCAGCTATCGGGCGGTGCAGGCGAGTCCGGCCGCGGCCGACATGGCAACGCTGCGTTCGATGCTGCAGCAGGCAAAGCGGCCGCTCGTGCTGCTCGGCGGTTCGGTGTGGGGCAGCGAGGCCTGCGCCGATTTTCGCGCCTTTGCCGAAGCCGCCGGCCTGCCCGTGGCCTGCGCCTTCCGTTTCCAGGACCTGTTCGACAACCGCAGCGACCATTACATCGGGGATCTGGGCATCGGCCCCAATCCGAAACTCGCGCAGCGGGTGAAGGACTGCGACCTGCTGCTGGTGGTCGGCGCGCGGCTGGGCGAGATGACGACCGGCGCCTACACACTGGTCGAGGCGCCCGTGCCGAAGCAGACCCTGGTACACGTGCACGCCGGCATAGAGGAACTGGGGCGCGTCTACCAGGGCGCGCTGCTCATCAATTCCGGCATGCCGCAATTCGCGGCAGCCGCAAAAGCGTTGCAGGTCGACGGCAGCCCCTGGCAGGCGTGGCGCGTGGCGGCGCGCCAGGATTTCCTCGACTGGACGCAGCCCGTCCCGATGCCGGGCAAGGTGCAGATGGCGGACGTGGTGACGTGGCTGCGCGAGCGCCTGCCCGAGGACGCGCTCATCTGCACCGGCGCGGGCAATTTTTCCGGCTGGGTGCAGCGCTTCTACCGTTTTCCGAAATGGCGCACCCAGGTCGCGCCCACCAACGGCTCCATGGGCTACGGCGTGCCGGCCGGTGTCGCTGCGAAAATCGCGTTCCCCGAACGCATGGTGCTGTCCTTCAACGGCGACGGCGACTACCTGATGAACGGCCAGGAACTCGCCACCGCGGTGCAGTACGGCGCGGCGACGATTTTCATCGTGGTCAACAACAGCATGTACGGCACCATCCGCATGCACCAGGAGCGCGAGTATCCGGCGCGCGTGCACGGCACGGCGTTACGCAATCCGGATTTTGCGGCGCTGGCGCGCGCCTACGGCGCGCACGGCGAGACGGTGGAGGAAACGGCGCAGTTCGCGCCCGCTTTCGAGCGCGCAGTGGCCGCGGGAATAGCGGCGCTGATCGAAGTGAAGATCGATCCCCAGGCGATCACGACGGCGACGACGCTGGATGATATAAGGGGGAAGGCCTTGCGGGAGAAGGCTTTGGGCAAGGCCTGACATGCACATCAAATTCTGGGGAACGCGCGGTTCCATTCCAACACCGGGACCGTCGACCGTCCGCTATGGGGGCAACACCTCCTGCGTCGAGGTTCGCTCCGATTCCGGCACGCTGATCATCATCGATTGCGGCACCGGCGGCCGCGTCCTCGGCCAGCAGCTTGCCGCCGAAAAAGGCGCGGCGGGCGGCGGGCATATCCTCATCAGCCACACCCATTGGGATCACATCCAGGGAATCCCGTTTTTCGCGCCCCTGTTCATTCCCGGCAACGTGTGGGATATCAGTGGCCCCAAGGGTATCGCGCGGAGCCTGCGCGCCACCCTCGCGGGCCAGATGGAACACTCGTATTTCCCGATCGCCATCGATCAGTTCGCCGCGGCCATCCGCTATCAGGACCTGGTGGAAGGTTCATTCAGCATCGGCGACATCAGGATCACCTCGCGCTACCTGAATCATGCCGCGCTGACACTGGGGTACCGGCTGGAAGTCGACGGCGCGAGCGTCGTGTATTGCTGCGATCACGAACCGCATTCCTCCGAGCTCGCGTCCGGCGAACTGCCGATCACCGGACTGGACCGGCGCTACGCGGACTTCGTGTCGGGCGCCGACCTGGTCATACACGATGCCCAATACACGATGCTGGAATATGCGCTGAAGGTCGGCTGGGGGCACAGCACGCCCGAATACGCCGTTCGCGTAAGCCGGGAAGCCGGTGTGAAGAAACTGGTTCTGACCCACCATGACCCGCTGCGCGAAGACGGCGCGCTCGACCGTATCATCGACGGCATCCGGTTGCGCCTACGCGCGGAGGGTTCGACGCTGGAAGTGCTGGCGGCGGCGGAAGGCATGAGCCTGGATCTGCGCGGCGATCCGGACCGGGCGCCTGAGCGCTCGAAAGATCATTTTCCGACCAGGACCACGATCGATGCGTCGGCCATGGCCCGGCCGGTGCTGATCATGGCGGCCGACAGCGGCGTGCTGGCGCTCTTGTCGGAGGCCCTCGCCAAAGAGGGTCTTGTGGGCGTGATCGTGGCAGACGAAAGTGAACTGCTGCGCAGGCTGGCCGAGCAGCGGCCGTCGCTGGTTATCGTCGAGCAGTCGCTCCCCGGCATGGATGGCGTGAAGACGGCGCGCGCCATACGCCGGAGCGAGGCAGCCGGCACGGTCCAGGTTCCGGTGGTGCTCGTTGCAGCCAGGGATCGCCTGCCGGACGAGGGCCGCAACGTCGCCACCGATCTGCTGGTCGCGCCATTCACACTGAGTTATGCCCGCACCAAGATCCGCGCCTGGGTGCTGCGCAGCGCCTGTCGCTGGATCAGGGCGCAACTGCCCGCCGGCGAAGGCGATCGCCTGGGCGTGCTGCGCGACCTGGCGATTCTCGACTCCCCGCCCGAGCGGCATTTCGATCGCATGGCGCGGATCGCCGCGGCCGCGCTGGACGTGCCGATCGCGCTCGTCAGCCTGGTCGACAGCGAGTGGCAGTGGTTGAAGTCCGGCTACGGGCTGAAGGCTGGCGAGGCCTCGCGCGACCTTGCCTTCAATGCCCACGTGGTGAGCCTGAAAGAGGAAATGGTGGTGCCCGACACGCTGCTGGACGACAGGTTTGCGGATAACCCGCTGGTTCTCGCGGATCCGCGCGTGCGGTTCTATGCCGGCGCCCCGCTGATCCTGGACGACGGCAGCTGCATCGGCACGTTGTGCATCATCGACACCCGCCCGCGCGAATTCGGCCCGGACGAACTGGCGCTGCTGCGCGACATGCGCGATCTTGTGGTGGAGGAGATCAAGCGCGAAGCGGGCTGAAGGCGCCCGCGCATCCAGGAGCGCGCGGAGTGGCGTCCCGTTCGGGTGTGGCGTAGCGGATGCGTGCAAAGGCCCGCTGTGCGGGCCGACGAACTGCTGGGGTCGCATTGCGTTCGGGTGCGGCGTAGCGGGTGCGTGCAAAGGCCCGCTGTGCGGGCCGACGAACTGCTGGGGTCGCATCCGCGTTCGGGTGCGGCGTAGCGGATGCTTGCAAAGGCCCGCTTTGCGGGCCGACGAACTGCTGGGGTCGCATCCCCGCGGGGCGGAGCCCCTGCTCCGCCCTGCAGTTCGTCAGTGCTGCAATATCTTCGACAGGAACTGCTGGGCGCGCTCGGAGCGCGGCTTGCCGAAGAAATCGTCCTTGGTCGCGTCCTCGACGATTTCGCCGCGATCCATGAAGATGACGCGCTTGGCGACTTTGCGGGCGAAGCCCATCTCGTGGGTGACGCACATCATGGTCATGCCTTCCAGGGCAAGCTGCACCATCACGTCCAGCACTTCGTTGATCATCTCCGGGTCGAGCGCCGAGGTCGGTTCGTCGAACAGCATGGCGATCGGATCCATGGCGAGGGCGCGGGCGATGGCGACGCGCTGCTGCTGGCCGCCCGACAACTGGCCGGGAAACTTGTCCTTCTGCGACATCAATCCCACGCGGTCGAGCAGCTTCAGTCCCTTCTCCGTCGCCTCCCCGCGGCCGCGGTTCAGCACCCGGACCTGCGCCAGGGTCAGGTTCTCGGTGATGGACAGATGCGGGAACAACTCGAAATTCTGGAACACCATGCCGATGCGCGCGCGCAGTTTCGGCAGGTCGGTTTTCGGATCGCCGACGGAAATGCCGTCCACGATGATTTCCCCCTGCTGGAACGGCTCCAGCGCGTTGACGCATTTGATCAGGGTCGATTTGCCGGAGCCCGAAGGACCGCACACCACCACCACCTCGCCCTTTTTCACCGAGGTGGTGCAGTTGGTGAGCACCTGGAAAGCGCCGTAGGATTTGCTGACGTTCTTCAGTTCTATCATGTGGATTTCCTGGAATGTCCCGCCGGGCCGGTTCCCGACGCATGCGTCATCGGATGATCGCGATCTTCAGGTGCAGCCTGCGCACCAGTTGCGACAGCGAGAAGCAGATCACGAAGTACACCACCGCCGCCAGCAGGTAGGCCTCGATCGGCCGTCCGTAGTTCTTGCCCGCCTGCTCGAAGCCCTTCAGCAGGTCGTAGGCCCCGATGGCGTAGACCAGCGACGTATCCTGAAACAGGATGATGGTCTGGGTGAGCAGCACCGGCAGCATGTTGCGAAACGCCTGGGGCAGCACGATGAGGCGCATGTTCTGCCCGTAGGTGAGGCCGAGCGCCTGGCCGGCGTAGACCTGGCCGCGCGAGATCGCCTGAATGCCGGCGCGCATGATTTCCGAATAATACGCGGCCTCGAAGGCGACAAAGGTGATGACGGCCGATAGCTCGGCGCCGATGGAGCGGCCGATGAGGAACGGGATCAGCAGGAAGAACCACAGGATAACCATCACCAGCGGCACCGAGCGCATGCCGTTCACGTAGATGGCGGCCGGGACGACCAGCCACGGCCGGCCCGACAGGCGCATCAGCGCGAGGAAGGTGCCGAACACGATGCCGCCTGCCATCGCAATCAGGGTGAGCTGGATGCTGAAGTAGAAACCCTTGGCAACGAAGTTGCTGATGATTTCCCAGTTGAAGAAGGTGAGGTCGAGGTTCAGCATGATCCGCACGAGAAAGGGGGCACACCCCCTTTCAATCCCCCGTCTCAGAGAAGGGCGCCGATTCGAGCGTGCCGTGGGACGGACCGTATGGCTCCATTGCAATCATCAGCGTTCCCCGCCTATCGTGCCCGGCACCCGTACGCGCTGCTCTATCCACGCCATGAGGCGGTTCACCGCGAACGCCGACACCATGTAGAGCGAGGTCACCGCCAGGTACACCTCGATGCCGCGCGAGGTCTCCTCCTGCGCCTGCATGGCAAACAGGGTCAATTCGCCGACGCTGACCGCGAACGCGACCGAGGAGTTCTTGATGATGTTCATCGACTCGGAGGTGAGCGGCGGGATGATGATGCGGAAGGCCATCGGCAGGAGCACATGCCGGTAGGTCTGCGGCAGGGTGAGCCCGAGCGCCTGGCCGGCCATGCCCTGGCCGCGCCCCAGGGTCTGGATGCCGGCACGCACCTGTTCGGCGATGCGCGCCGAGGTGAAGAGGCCGAGGGCGAACACCACCAGCACGAACGAGGGCAGTCCCTTGAGCGCCGGGATGATGGCGGGAATGACGTGGTACCAGATGAAGATCTGGACCAGCAGCGGCACGTTGCGGAACAGCTCCACCCACACATCCCCCAGCCGCCGCAGCCCTGTCTGCGGCACGGTGCGCAAGGTGCCGATCAGGCAGCCGAAGAAGAGCGCAATGATCCAGGCGAGGACCGCCACCGACAGCGTCCAGCCCCAGCTGGACAGCAGCCACTCGATGTAGGTGCGCCCCCCGCCGTCATCGCGGAGGAACACTTCCCAGTCCCACTGATAATTCATCGCCGCCCTTTATCGGGATCCGGATACTGAAAGAAAAAGGCCCATCCGCGACCAGACCGCGGATGGGCCTTTACGTTGCGATCGGCTGTGCTATTTCTTCGCGTAGTCTTCCATCGGCCGGTCGTTGGGCTGGGAGAACAGGCCCTTCAGGGTCGCGCCCATGGCCATATTCAGGTTGCTGTTGCGCGGCGGAATCGGCGACTGGAACCATTTGGCGTACAGCTTCTCCAGTTCGCCCGATTTCATCATCGCACGGATCGAATCGTCGACCGCTTTCTTGAACTCGGGGTCATCCTTCCTGAACATGATGGCGATCGGCTCGATCGACAGCACTTCGCCGGCGATGATGAAGTCCTTCGGATTCTTGGAGTTCGCGATGTTGCCGGCAAGGATGTTGTCGTCCATCACGAAGGCGTCCGCCCGCCCTGATTCGAGCAGCAGGAACGAATCGGAATGGTCCTTGCCGTAGATTTCCTTGAAGTCCACGCCGGTCGCGCGCTCGTGCTTGCGCAGCGTCTGCACCGAGGTCGTCCCGGTGGTAGTGGCCAGGTTCTTGCCATTGAGCTGGTTGATCGAAGTGAGACCGGAATTCGCTCTGACCGCCATGCGCACTTCGGTGACGTAGGTGGTGAGGCCGAACGCCACCTGCTTTTGCCGCGCGGCGTTGTTGGTGGTGGAGCCGCATTCGATGTCCACCGTGCCGTTCTCCACCAGCGGAATGCGGTTCTGCGAGGTCACCAAGGTGTACTCGACCTTGAGGTTGGGCGCGCCGATCTGCGTCTTGATCGTGTCGATGATTTTCTGGCACATATCGACGTGATAGCCGGTGTACTGGCCGCCGCCCAGGGTGTAGGCGAGCGGGGCGGACGAGTCGCGCGTGCCCATTACGACACGGCCCGAGTCCTTGAGTTTCTTGAGGGTGCCGCCCTGCTGGGCATGGGCGGGGACCGCAATAATGGCACCCAATGAAACTGCGGCAAGTGCTGAAATGGCAGTGGAAATCAGGTTCGATCTATTCATGGCGGACTCCCGGGTGGCAGGTGACCGGGAATTCTATGTCGCGGCCGGGGGTTTGTCCAAAGTCTCGGCGGCGGGTTTCCCGCCCTCAAGGAAGATCCAGCGCGCTGCGGTGGCGCAGCCTCACGCGCTGGCAGGATTGTCGGCGGCAGTGAAGTCGAGTTCAAGCAGGTCACCCAAGCCATCGGCGAAGGCGTCATTGACGCGCTGCAATGAGGGCAACGTCTTGTTGAATGCCGCCACCAGCATGCCGATGTCGTACAGCGGCGCCGCCTTCATGATGATCTCGCATTGTTCGGGTTGCCCTTCAGGGCCCGGCAAGTCTCATAGCCGTCCCGCCCCGGCATCACCACGTCGAGCAACACGACGTCCGGCTGCGGGTCTTCCTCTGCCAGACGCTCCGCATCCGCAGCGTGGCTCGCGAACTTCAAGTCGAAATAATGCCCGAGAACTTCCTTGATCAGGTCCTGAACTTCAGGACTGCCATCGACGGACAATACGGTCGATCGAAAAGCAGGTGTGCTCACAATTCCTCCGGAATCGCTGCCGGGTACTCGATGGGATATCCGCGCGACTGCGTCGCCGCGGCCGCCGAATCGCAGACCGGGGTCTTTCGCGCGGCGCCTTGATCGCGCGAGACTCGGTCTGCCTTGCACTCTTATGATCCGGGATTGCGCGGAGGCGCCTTCATCGCGCTCCGCCATTTCGACAAGGTGGCGTAGAGGGTTGCGACGCGTATCGGCTTGGCGATATAGTCATTCATTCCCGCCTCGAGAATGCGCTCGCGGTCTCCGGCCATGGCGCTGGCGGTCATCGCGATGATGACCAGCCGGTCATTCGCCGGGTCGCGCCGCAGCGCGCGCGTCGCGGCCATGCCGTCCATCAGCGGCATCTGCATATCCATCAGCACCATGTCGAACCGGTTCAGGGTAGCCGCCGCGACGGCTTCCCTGCCATTGCAGGCAATCTGCACCTGCGCTCCGGTGGGCTCGAGGAGACCCAGAGCAACTTCCTGATTGATCTCGTCGTCTTCGACCAGAAGAATCCGCATCTCGCTGAGGTCCAGGTTGCCGGCGATCGGCCGCGCTTGTTCCGCATTACCGTCATCGGGGGCGAACAGCTTGAGCAATACTTTGTCCATCGCCTCACGCGTAATCGGTTTGGACATGGTGGCATCCAGCGACCGGGAGCCTGGCAAGGTCGAGAAGTTCTCCTGGTCGAAGGCGGTCACCAGCACCAGCCGCGGGCCCTCCGGCAAGGGATACTCATGGCGGATTCTTCCCGCGGCTTCGACGCCGTCCATGCCCTGAAGACGCCAGTCCATGATCACCAGATCGAACGCCGAACCGCGGCCGGCAGACTGGCGCAGTTCGTCAAATGCCTGATTCGCGTCGGCAACGGTTGTCACCAAAATTCCCTGTTTTTCGAGCATCTGCCTGACGAGGTCGAGGAATTCCAGCTGGTCGTCTACCACCAGCGCGCGCTTGCCGCGAAAACGCGCGGCGCGAGCCGGTGCGTCCGGTCTCGGCCGCTGGTCCCAGTCTGCAACCGGTCGCAACGGCAGCGTAAACTGGAACAGGCTGCCCTCTCCCCGCGAGCTTTCCACCCAGATGCGCCCACCCATCAGCTCCACCAGGTTCCGGGAGATGAACAGTCCCAGGCCCGTCCCGCCGTATTTTCTCGTGGTCGACGAATCCGCCTGGCTAAAGGCGGAGAAAAGTCCGTCCTGTTGCGCCTGCGTAATGCCTATTCCGGAATCCTTCACCCCGATCAGAAGATCTTTTCGCCCATCGTGGGCCTGGATTGCAGTCACCGATATGGTCACCGTGCCCTGCTCGGAAAATTTCACCGCATTCGAGCATAAATTATTCAGTACCTGGCCGATGCGCACCGGGTCGCCGATCAAGCGGCGCGGCACCTCGCCATTCATCTGCACGCGCAGTTTGAGTTGCTTCACCTGGGCCGGACCGCTTGCCAGGGACATCACGTCGTTCAGCAGATCATCCAGGTCGATTTCGGTGTCCTCGATGGAAAGCTTTCCCGCTTCCATCTTGGACAAGTCCAGAATATCGCTGAGGATGCGCAATAGCGAATTGGCGGCGGTATCGATTTTGGCGATATAGTTGCGCTGCTTGGCGTCGAGTTCGGTTTGCAAGGCGAGGTGCACCATGCCGACGATGGCGTTCATCGGCGTGCGGATCTCGTGACTCATATTTGCCAGGAAGTCGCTTTTCGCGCGATTGGCGGTTTCGGCGGCCTCTTTGGCCTCGGAAAGCGCGAGTTCGGTGCGTCTGCGCTCGGTAATGTCGGTCACCACCGACAGCAACGCTCGGCCATCGCGAAGGTCGATCAGGCCTGCCGATATCTCCGCCCGGAATATCCGCCCCGCATGAGTGCGAAGCTGGTGCGTTTCATGATTTGGCGCCCGGCCTTCCTGGATCCGCCGGATAAACTGCGAGCGTGCGCCCGGTTCAATCCAGAAATTCTCCAGTATCCTTTCGCCGGGATTGTCGGGAATCTCGTACAAAGTCCGCGCCGCGCGATTGGCGAAAACGATACTCGCCGGCTCATCCACGGTAGCCAGCGTAATCGCCGCGGGAACCTTTTCGGTCATCGCCTGCATCAGATCGAAGCTTTGACGCAACTCAAGTTCGGCTTCCCGTTGCGCGGTAATGTCATGCTGCGCAAGCAGCACCCGCACCGGATTGTTTTCTCCATCGGTAATGATTTTCTGCACCGAATTGATCCAGAGCACGCGACCGTCGGTGCGCACGATGCGGTACGGCGGCATGTCTCCGCCCCGGTTCGTGAGAAACCGCTGCCGGTACTCGCGAAATCGCTCCCGGTCCTCGGGGTGTACCTGGTCCACGTAAGTCGGATACGAGCCGTTTGCCGGCAATGGACCCCGCAGCCATTCCGGAGAGGAACTCCACGAAAGGTGGTCGGCCGCGACATCCCAATCCATCACGATCATGCGCGAGGCCGTTTGACCGATCTCCAACCGCTCAGAGCCTGTGAAAAATTATAAAAATATCCGTACTACCTGGTCCACGGTTAGAGCGCTGGTACGTTAAGAGAGCTATGACAACGCGAGATGGAATCGAGATGACAAGCGAAAGCGGAGAATTGTTCGAGGGGACTCTGGTGCAG
>SHXF01000004.1 GCA_009693435.1 Betaproteobacteria bacterium
AGGACCTCAGCCGCATGCCAGGCCCAGCGCGGATCCCACAGGGCGCCGCGTCCGATTGCGATCATGTCCGCCTTGCCTGATGCGATGATGTCCTCGGCCTGTTGCGGATCGGTGATCAGGCCGACCGAGCGGGTCGTCATGCCGGTTTCGCGGCGCACTTTTTCGCCGAAACCCACCTGGTAGCCGGAGGCGAGCGGGATTTTCGCGCGCGGGTCGAGCCCGCCGGAAGAAATGTCCATGTAGTCGCAACCGAGTTTTTTCAGTTCGTGCGCGAACACCACGGTCTCCTCGGGGGTCCAACCGCCATCCATCCAGTCGGTGGCTGAAACGCGTATGCCCAGCGGCTTGTCGGCAGGCCAGGCGGCGCGGACCGCGGCGAACACTTCCAGCGGGAAGCGCATGCGGTTCTCCAGGCTGCCGCCGTATTCGTCGGTGCGCTGATTGCTCAAAGGGGAGAGGAACTGATGCACCAGGTAACCGTGTCCACCGTGGAATTCGATGAGGTCGTAGCCTATCCGCTCGGCGCGCTTGGTTGCCGACACCCATTGCGCGACGAGCTCGCTGATTTCGGGTTTCGTCAGTGCCTCGGGGACGGGCCAGTCGGGGGCAAACGCAATCGCGGACGGCGCCTTGGCACGCCAGGCGCCGTCTTCGGGTCTGAGTGGCTTGCCGCCCTGGGAGGGCGCCAGAGTGGGGCCTTTGCGGCCGGCGTGGCCGAGCTGAATGCCGTGGCTGGCGACGCCGTACTGTTTGCAGAAATCGATGACGCGTTTCATCGCCGCTTCATTCTGGTCGGAGTACATGCCGGCGCAGCGCGCCGTGATGCGGCCATCGGCATGGACGTTGGTCATCTCCGTCATGACCAGCGCCGCGCCGCCTAGCGAGAACGACCCCAGGTGCATCAGGTGCCAGTCGCTCGCGCAGCCGTCATCCGAGTTGTACTGGCACATGGGCGAGACGACCACGCGGTTGGGCAGCGTCAGGCCGCGCAGCGTGATGGGGGAAAACAGGGTACTTGCCATAGGGGAAACCTCTATCGGGTCGGAATGGAACGTTGGGGCGTGCGTGGAACATTCAATTGTACGTCCTTGCACGTTCGCCTCCGTTGCCGGGTGCGGCACTCCGTTAAGCACCGCCGTCGCAGGGCGCGGATTCAGCGCGCCATGATCGCTTTCACGTTCGCCTCCGTCGCCGGGTGCGGCACTGCGCGGAGCACTGCCACCGTAGGGCGCGGATTCATCGCGCCATGGTCGCGGGAAAGCCACCCTATTCGGCGCGCTGAAGCCGCGCCCTTCGCCTGCGCGATAGTGCCACCGCTCGGCGACTAATGGCACATCCGCTTGAACCGCGTCCTCGCGACACCGCAATCAAGCGATGCAATGAAAGGCGCATCCTCCCGAGCGCAGAGGGGCGGGCAGATTCGCGGCAGCGCGCGCCGCTGTCGCATATACTTGCCCGCCATGACCCAGCCCGCACTCGTCCCCCGGCCCGCCGCTACCCTGATCCTCGCCCGCGATACCGACGCCGGCATAGAGGTGTTCCTGTTGCGCCGCACGCATCTCGCCGCGTTCGCTGGCGGCAATTATGTTTTTCCCGGCGGCGCGCTCGACCCATCCGATCATCACGATCACTGGAGCGGGCACAGCGAAAGCATGGACGATGCCGCGGCAAGTCGGCTGCTGTCGCTGGAGCAAGGCGGGCTGGCGTACTGGGTGGCAGCGGTTCGCGAATGCTTCGAGGAGGCGGGCCTGCTGCTCGCGTGCGACGAGCGGGGCGAACTGTTGGCGATAGGCGACACATCCGCCGCCAGTGATTTCGCCAGCCTGCGCGCGCAGTTGCTCGCGGGCTCGCTGTCGTTCGCCGAGCTTTGCGAGGCGCGCAACCTGCGCCTCGCGCTGGATCGCGTCGCCTACTTCAGTCACTGGATCACCGGGCAGGGCCGGCCGCGCCGCTTCGACGCGCGTTTCTTCGTCGCTGTCGCCCCGCCGCTGCAGACCGGATCGCATGACGCCAATGAAACGGTGGACCACGTCTGGATCCGCCCCGCCGAAGCGCTGGAGCGCCATCGCGGCGGCACGCTGACTCTGATGTTTCCCACCATCAAGACGCTGGAAGCGCTGGCGAAGTTCGACGCCACCGAGGCCCTGATGCAACACGCGCGCACGCCGCGCGCCATCGCGCCCACCATGCCGCGCCCTGCCACCGGCCGCGCCGAGCGACGCATGCTCATACCCGGCGACTACGCCTACGCGGAAGTGTCCAGACTGGACCCGGAGGGCCGCGGCGGCGCGTCCTACGAGATCCTGCCCGGCGTGATGACGCGGCTCTCCGATCAGGTGCGGCGCCTCACCGCGCCCAATCCGGGTTTCATGACCGGCCCGGGCACCAACAGCTATCTGCTCGGCGCGGGCGACGAGATCGCGGTGATCGATCCCGGCCCGGCGAACGATGAGCATATCGAACGCCTGCTGGAAGATGCAAAGGGCGCAGGAGGCAGGGGCAGCATCCGCTGGATACTGGTCACTCACACTCACATGGACCACTCGCCAGCGGCGGCGCTGCTGCGCGAGCGGACCGGCGCCGAACTGCTGGGCATGCCGCCTCCGGCGCGGGAGAATCAGGACCAGAGTTTCCGTCCCGACCGCGTGCTCGCCCACGGCGGACGCATCACCGTGGCCGGTTGCACCCTGCGCGTGATACACACGCCCGGACACGCCTCCAACCAGGTGTGCTACCTGCTGGAGAACGAGAAGCTGCTCTTCACCGGCGATCACATCATGCAGGGCTCGACTGTGGTCATCAACCCGCCCGACGGCGACATGGCCGTCTACCTCGCGTCACTGCGACTGCTGCAGCACGAAGACCTTGAATGGCTCGCGCCCGGGCATGGCTTTCTCATGAACAAGCCGCAGGAGATGGTGGAGCGACTGCTGATCCACCGCATGGACCGCGAGAACAAGGTGCGCGCCGCGCTCAATCGCCTGGGCGGGGGCACGCTGGAGGAATTGGTGCCCGTGGCTTACGACGACGTGCCCGCGCGCGTGCATCCGGTGGCGAGCCGTTCGCTGCTCGCGCACCTGATCAAGCTGCACGCAGAGGGACGGGTCGCGCGGCAGGGGGAGCACTGGGCGGCGGTGGCTGGATAAGCCCGGCAGAACGTGATGCGGGCAATGCGGGAATCCGCCGGGTCACACAAATAGTGTACTAGTAAAAATACACGAACTGCCTGGATATTACCGTAGTCACGCCTTAATTTCAGATAAATGTTCAGGAATGACGCTGACACCCTGGTTCATCAAATATTGCGCATTGGCGCTGGTCTTGCTGCTTCCCCACGCGCTGACCCTGTGCGACGCGCTGGCTGACACCCCCGCTCCTGCCCGCTACCAAAACGTACGTGCGAGCGACGCCGGCATCGGCAAGGTCTACATGGGCCGCGAGATCGCGCAGGTGATGAGTTTTCACGGCGCTGCATGGCTGGAACGTCCCGAGCGCCTGTCCGAGGAACGGCCTGACCTGGTACTCGCCGCGCTCGACCTGAAGCCCGGCATGACCGTCGCCGACATCGGCGCCGGCAGCGGCTACTATGCGCGGCGCATGGCGGAGCGCCTGGGAGCGGGCGGCATGGTGTATGCCGTGGACGTGCAGCCGGAGATGGTCAAAATTCTGGAAGGGCAGCTGGCGCGGATGGGACGCGCGGGCGATAGTGCCGGGAGCCGTGCGGCGACCGTGAAGCCGGTGCTCGGCACTACCACGGATCCGCGCCTGCCTCCCGGCTCACTCGACCTCGCGTTGATGGTGGATGTCTACCATGAGTTCGAATTTCCCCACGAGATGCTGGTCGCGATCATGCGCGCGCTCAAGCCCGGCGGACGGCTGGTGTTCGTCGAGTACCGGGCGCTCGATGCAAAGGTGCCGATCAAGGCTTTGCACACGATGACGGAGGCGCAGGTGAAGAAGGAGGCTGCCGTGCACCCGCTCGTCTGGTTGAGGACCGCGAGCGGCCTGCCGTGGCAGCACGTCATCGTTTTCCGGAAGCAATGAGCGGATGTCTTCTCGGCTTGGCAGCACCGTTCGTGCCCTGCCGATGCAGGCTTCCGGAATCCAGCGCACCGAACCGCGATTTCGTAGCGTGCGCCATGCGCACGATCACACTCGACGCACGCACGGCGCCGCTGCTGCGTGCGCATAGCGCACGCTACATTTCAACAGCGAATAAACGATACTGGACAATGGAACGAGGTTTTCTGGATCGAGGAGCACACCATGGAAAGCAAAGTGATCGCGCATCACCCCGTCGTGTCACCCGAGGACTGGCTCGCCGCCCGCTTGCGCCTGCTCGAAAGGGAGAAGGAACTCACGCGCCTGCGCGACGCGGTCGCCGCCGAACGCCGCGCACTGCCCTGGGAAAGGGTCGTGAAGCCCTACCGCTTCCAGGGGCCGGATGGCGAAGAAACGCTCGCCAGCCTGTGCCGTGGCAACAGCCAGTTGATCGTCTACCACTTCATGCTCGGCGCGGGCTGGAAAGAAGGTTGCCCGAGTTGCTCCTTCATGTCCGACCACGTGGACGGCGCGCTGCCGCACCTTGCAGCGCGCGACGTGAGCTACGTCGCCGTGTCCCGCGCCCCGCTGGAGGAGATCGAAGCATTCAGGCGGCGCATGGGCTGGCGCTTCCGGTGGGTGTCTTCGCACGGCAACGATTTCAACATCGACTTCCGCGTCTCGCCTACCCCCGGCGAGAAGGCGCAGGGCCGGTTGGCCTACAACTACGGGGAAATGAATTTCTCGGGCGACGAGCTGCCGGGCGCGAGCGTGTTCTGCAAGGACGCGACCGGTGACGTCTTCCACACCTATTCCACCTACGGCCGCGGGCTCGATCTGCTTATTGGCTCCTATAACTGGCTCGACCTGGTGCCCAAAGGCCGCGACGAGGACGGACTCAAATACTCCATGGCCTGGGTGCGGCACCACGACAGGTACCAGGACCCGCCCGAAAGCACAGACGACGGCTGTGGTGCCGTGAAGGCCCGTGTGTAACCCGCCGCATCGCGGGAACGGTGTCGTTCTCCCGCCGGTTGGTCTTTGCTAGGCCGCGACGGCGCCAGCCTTCTTTGCCTCGTGCTTCTTCGTGTTCTTCGCGCGCGTCACCAGCCCTGCGAGGTGCTTGGAGGTTCTCTGTTTCCTGCGTCGGGTGGTCAGCATTTTTGAGTGTGTCAATGGGGTCTCCGGTCGGTGAAGGGTTGAACTGCGCCCGAGTCTGACCCGTTTACGCGCGCTTGGCCACTTTCTTCCGCTGCAGCCGCTCTTCGTTCAGGGCTTAAGCGCCTTGTAGAGAAAGGGTAGGCTCACGTCCATGCGGTAATCGACGTCCGAATGGTTGTCGTCGAATTCCTCGTAGGTGTGGCGGATGCCCGCTTGCGCGAGGCGCTTGGCGAGGATGCGCGTGCCGTAGTGGATGTGGTACTGGTCTTTCCAGCCGCAGTCGATGTAGATGCCGCGCAGGGTCTTCAGGTTGGCGCGGTATTTCGCCACCAGGTTCACCGGGTCGTGCGCCCGCCACCTGTCCCAGCGCCGCGCGATCACTTCGCCGGATTCCAGGTTGAACGGCACGCGAAAGCCGTTCGGCGCTCCGGGGTCCGGATCGTAGGTCGCCGCCATGCAGAGATTCATGATGGTGTGGCCTTCACCGCCGGAGAGTTTTTCCCGTTTCCACACCGACGCGAGAAAGCGCTTGATGCGCCCGTCGTCCAGGCCTTCCGCCAGACCTTTTTTCGTGGATTCGCCGAGCGCGTTGTACGGCCCGGCCTTGCGCTTGTCGGCGCGGTACTTCGATAACTCGTTCAGCGTGTTCGGCCAGTCGTGCCAATAGACGAAATCGAAATACGCATCCCCCGAATGATTGGCGATCGCGCCCCAGTACTGCGGGTACTTCATCGCGTGGATGATGGCCCCGTAACCGCCGGATGATTTGCCGAAGCAGCCGCGATGGTCCCGGCTCGCAAGCGTGCGGAACTCACGATCGACAAAGGGGATGATTTCCTTGGTGAGGTAGTCCGCGTAGTTGCCGATCGCCGACGAATTCACGTACTGATTGCCGCCGAGCGCCGTGAAGCAGTCCGGGAAAACGAAGATCGCCGGCCCCATCTTCTGTTCATGGATCAGCCGCGCCGCGCGCTCCGGCACGTTGTCGCCGAACGGTTTCCAGCCGACGTGCGACAGCCCCGAGCCGGTAAAACCGACCAGGTCGTAGAGGACGGGGAAGCGTTGCGTATTGCCGGGCTCGCTGTATTGCGGGGGGAGCCAGACGGCCAGCTTGCGTACATACGGATCCTTGAGCGGATTGCTCTTGAGGATAGTCGAGGTGTGCTCGAGAACGGCGAGGGTGCCGGCGGGGGCTTTGGAGTGTTTCAGTGCCATGGGTATGCTCTATTTTCGCGTGATTATGATCGCCGGATTCTGGCACGTTCAGGCGCTGTACTGGTCGGCATCGGATAATCTCCGTTGGCCCCGAGCCTGTCGAAGGGCGTCTGCGCGGCGAATGCGAAGTTTCTGCATCATCCATTCTGAAAAGATCAATAATCCGCAATTGATTTGTCGAATCGAGGAGGAAGCACCATGGGATTCCCAGAAGCAGCGCTGCGCCGCGCATTCCCCGGCATCGCCGCCGTATGCCTGCTCGCGTTCTGCGCCGCCGCGCAGGGCCAGGCGCCATCGGGCGCGGCGGGCGCCTGGCCCAGCCGACCCATCCGCATCCAGATTGCCTTCGCGGCCGGGGGCCTTGCCGACATGCTGGCACGCACTGTGACAGACCGGGTGACGCAGACCCTGGGGCAGCCGTTCATACTCGAGAACAAGCCGGGTGCCGGCGGCAATGTGGCGATGGAGTCGGTGGCGCGCTCGGCGCCGGACGGTTACACGCTGCTCATGATAGGCCCCGGCCTCACCATCAACGGCACGCTGTACAAGAAACTCAATTTCGACCCGCTGAAGGACCTGGTGGCGGTGTCGGCGATCGCCATAGGTCCCTACGCGGTCTATGTCAGTTCCAGCATACCGGTGAACAACATCGCGGAATTCATCTCCTACGCGAAGGCGCGGCCCGGCCAGCTGAATTACGCCTCGGTGGGCATCGGCAGCGGCGGCCACCTGTCCGGGGTGTTGCTCGCCCTGGCGGCGGGCATAGACATGACCCATGTGCCCTACAAGGGAATACAGGGCATCGCCCCCGACATGGTATCGGGGCAGGTGCACCTGGTGTTCAACGCCTTCGGTCCGCTCAATGGCTTCGTGCAGAGCGGCAAGGTCAAGCTGATCGGCGTGAGTTCCGCCAAGCGGGTGGCGGCCTATCCTGACGTACCCTCGCTTGCCGAATCGGGGCTGCCCGGCTTCGATGCCGGCGGCTGGTACGCGTTTTTCCTGCCCGCGGCCACGCCCCGCGACATCGTGGTGCGGCTGAATGCGGAAGTGGTGAAGGCGTTCGGCCAGCGCGACGTGTACGACCGCATCGACAAGACCGGCCTGCAACCTTCGCCCCAGTCCCTGGACGAAGCCGCGCAGTTCGTCCGGCGCGAGGCGGAAAAATGGGGCAAGGCGGTGCGCGCCTCGGGGGCGGTGGCGGAGTAATCGTTGCCGCGTGATACCGTAGCGCCTTCGCAACCAACCGGAATTCCATCCGTGGCCCTCCTCCTCTCGCTGCACATCCTCGCCTCCGTCGTCTGGGTGGGCGGCATGTTCGTCATCTACATGTGCCTGCGTCCCGCGCTGGGCACCCTGGAGCCGCCGCAGCGGCTGAAACTGATGCGCGTGACCTTCGGCAAGTTCTTTCCCTGGGTATGGGCGTCCATCGTGCTGCTGCTTGCCAGCGGTTACTGGATGGTGTTCGGCTACCTCGGCGGTTTCGCCAAGGTCGGCATCCACGTCCATCTGATGCAGGGCATCGGATTGTTGATGGTGGCGCTCTTCGTCTGGCTGTTTCACGGACCGTGGCTGAAGCTGAAGCGCGCGGTGGATGCCGGGGAGTGGGCGGTCGCAGGCCCGAATCTGAACCGCATCCGCCAGATCATCGCCATCAACCTGCCGCTGGGACTAATCGTCGCCGTGATCGGCGCAAGCGGGCGCTACTGGAGGTGAGGGCTCGCGGGATCCCTCTGTTAGCGCCTGCCCCCGGCGCGGCATTCGACCGCAGCGGTCATGCGCCATACCTCCGTTCACCCTGAGCCTGTCGAAGGACGACAAACTCAGCACTTGCAGTGTCATCCGTTCTGAAATGATCGTTGGTTGCGCATATCGCAATCGCACCTCACCGCTCGAACCAATCGATCAGCTTGAACCGCCTGCCTTTCTCCAGACGGAACACGCCGAAGTCGCCGGCGTCGACGGTCAGGATCTCCCGGCAGCCGGACTTTCCGGCCAGCCAGACGAGGGCCGCGTCGGCGAAGTCGATGTCGCGGTCGGCGTACTTCCGGATCAAGGTGCGGATCTCGCCGTACGCCGATGTCGGCACCTCCGACACCGCGAGCGCGCCACGCACTATCCATTCGAACAGCCGCGCCTTGCCCTCCGGGGTCAGAAAAAAACAGGCTTCGACGATAACCGGTGCTGCGGTGTAGAGGGGCTGCCGGTTGTGCCGCAGAAATTCTCGTGCCGGCTCGCGCAAGCGATCGGCAGGGCGGAAAAGCGGGACCAGAAACCCGGTATCGACAATGACGCCTGTCACGCCGCAATCCGTGCTTTGCGGGGATTGCGCGCCTTGTCTTTCCTCGTGCGGAAATGTTCGCGCAACAGTCGCTTGCTGTCCCGTGCGATGTCTTCGGTGGGCGCCACGTCGGTGTGGGGTCCGAAAAGATCCTTGCCCAGGTCGTAGGCACTCGGCTTACCTGTATCGGCGGCGAGCAGATCCACAAGCGCCTGCTTCACCGCGTCGCTCTTGGTGATGCGACGTTTGACGCAGTATTCGGCAAGCTGCTGTTCCACGCGATCGGGAAGGCGGACGGTGAGCGTCATGAGGGTTCCCATAAAAATACAGTTACCAGCGCATTGTAATACAGTTCAGCCGGGCCGCGCGGTGCATGTTCCGATTGGGCGTAATCGCATTCCGCATACAATTTGATCATCGAATCCGGCCGCGCATTCAGTTTCAGTCGCCGGGGTTTTCGCAGGCATACGCAACGATCTTGCTCCAGGGACATGGCGTGGAAAATTGCACTAACCGGATCTTTAACGAAGACGCTGTGGCCGGCCTCAGCCGGATCGGCGACGCGACCGTCGACCTCATCGTGACCGATCCACCCTATGGCCTGGGCAAGGACTACGGCAACGAGTCCGACAAGCTTGATACGCCGGAGTATCTCGAGTGGACGGAAGCGTGGCTCACCGCAGCCATCCCGAAGCTGAAGCCGACCGGCAGCCTCTACATTTTCCTCACGTGGAGAAATTCACCGGAGATTTTCTGCTTCCTGAAAAAGCGCCTTATCATGCTCAACGAAATCATCTGGGACAGACGGGTGCCCAGCATGGGCGGGTCGACCAGACGCTACAGCTCGGTGCACGACACGGTGGGGTTTTTTGCGGTTACGAAAGATCATTATTTCGATCTGGACGCGATCCGCGTGCCTTACGATGAAGAGACCAAGAAGGCGCGCTCCCGATCGATTTTCGTCGGCAAGAAATGGCTGGAAATGGGCTACAACCCGAAAGACGTGTGGAGCGTGTCGCGACTGCACCGGATACACAGCGAACGCGAAGACCATCCCACACAGAAGCCGCTTGAGATCGTCGAGCGCATGGTCAAGGCCAGCTGCCCGCCGGGCGGACTGGTGCTGGATCCCTTCATGGGTAGCGGCACCACCGCCGTCGCGGCCAAGCGCACCGGCCGGAACTACGTGGGATTCGAGCTCAACCCGGAGTACTGCGCGATGATAGAGCGGCGTCTACTGAGGGCGCTCGACCCGCAGCTGGAACTGTTGGTCGACGATGATCGGTAGTTGACGGCGAGCAAGGGGAAACCGGGGACAGACCACGGTTTTCGATAGCCGAAATGGTGGTCTGTCCCCAATTGCCCCAATTGCCAATTGACCCCACTTGACCCAATTGATTGGGAATCGCGAATTGCCGGTGCCCCCATTAGAATGGAGAATCTTACAAATATCTTACCTTGTCTGTAGTGGAGTTTGCCGGGATGAAAACCACCAGACTGTCGTCCAAAGGGCAATTGATTCTGCCGAAATCGGTCCGCGACGCCCGATGCTGGTTGGCGGGTACGGAATTTGAAATAGAGGAAACGGCCGATGGCGTGCTGTTGCGCCCGCTTAAGCCCTTTGCCCCGACCAGGCTGAAGGATGTCATCGGTTCGACCGGGTATGCCGGACCGGCAAAGACAGTGGACGAAATGAATGAGGCGATCCGGTCGGCGGTGAAAAAACGCAATGGTCGCGGTCGATACTAATGTCGTAGTCAGACTGCTGACCCGCGACGACGCCGCCCAGGTGAAGCGCGCGGTGGCGCTCTTCCGCGCCAACGAAATCTGGATTGAAAAAACCGTCCTGCTTGAATCCGAATGGGTGTTGCGCTACAGCTACGCACTGGAGCGCGCTGCGATCCTGCGGGGAATTCTCGGCTTGCTCGGACTGCCGAAAGTTTCGGTCGAAGACGGTGTGGCGGTGGCGCGCGCGCTGCAGTGGTATGGCGGCGGGCTCGATCTTTCCGACGCCCTGCATCTCGCCAGCCACGGAGATGCGGCGCGATTCGCTACCTTCGATCGGAAATTCATCAAACAAGCGGCGCCATTGACCGGTCTGGACGTATTCAGTCCCTGAGCTGCTGTCCGGGGATTGACATCCCCATAGGGTGATATCCCGTCTCAGATGTCACTATGTACGCGCGACCGCGGACGGCGGAGTGCCGGATCGGCGAGTGAAATCGGGAAAATCGGGGACAGACCACGGTTTAGTAGTCGAAATGGTGGTCAGTTCCGATTTGATTCTGCTGCGTGCCGACCGGGTTGTCCAAAAGGCTGTGCGGATCACGAGTACGGTGTTGACCGCGACCAGGATGGAGTGTCGTGGTAAAATCTCAGAATTATTGAATTCCTGAAATTAAGAAATATGGAAACGGGCAGAATAGGACGCAACGGCACGCTGGTTATTCCCGCCAAGCTCAGGCGCCGTTACGCGTTGAAGGAAGGTGGCATGGTGGTGTTCCAGGAATCGGAGGATGGAATCAGCATCCGCCCGGCGATGATGGTGGCGGTCGAGGTTTATTCGCCTGAACGAAAAGCTGAATTTCTGCTGAATAACGCCGTTGATGCCGTCGATTACAAGCGGGCAGTGCGCGAGGTGCGCAAGCTTGGTCTGGACCCCGCGACGATTCCTCACCGCCGTCCGTGACGGATCGCGTCTTTCTCGACGCGAATGTGTTGTTCTCCGCCGCGTGGACGCCAGACGCGGGACTCGCGAAGTTGTGGGACCTTAATGGGGTCGTGCTGGTCACTTCGCGGCACGCAGTCGCAGAAGCCGAGCGCAATCTTGAGAGTGCCCGGCAACGGGCGAGACTGCAGGCGTTGATCGGAAGCATGGTCTTCGTGGAGGCGCCATCGCAGGCGGCGCTGCCCGCCGGCGTCAAGCTGGTGGCCAAGGACGAGCCGATCATGCTGGCGGCCATCGAAGCTGGCGCCACGCATTTGTTGACGGGGGACCGGCGCCATTTCGGGTATATGTACGGGAAATCGATCGCAGGCGTTAAAGTCCTCATGCCTGGCTCGTACCTCAAGTCCAGGCGCAACTGACCAAGGGTTCGTCCTCCAATCAAGATCGACGTGGGCGCCGAGCGCATGTATGCGCGCGCGCTCGACTACCTCGCGGCGCGCAAGGATGTGGATGCGAAGCGCATCGGCTTCATGGGCGTGTCCTGGGGCGGGCACTGGGCGGTGCGCGTGGGTTACACCGAAAAAGACCGGCTGCGCGGCAGCGTGGTGTGGGCGGGACCGGTCGATGCCTATTTCTCGCGCGAATGGCAGATGAAGGCCCTCGGCACGCGCGAATACCTGTTCGATCTCTTCGCCGCGCGCGCCGAAGTGTATGGCGCGTCGACCCTGGAGGACTTCCTCGCCTACGGTCCGCGCATGTCGCTGAAGACCGCGGGCTGGCTGAACCGGCCCTCTGCGCCGATGCTGCTCATCAACGGCGAGAAGGATTCCCAGGTGCCGGTAGAGGATCTGTACGTCTTGCTGCGCAGCGGCTCGGTCAAGGAGGCCTGGGTCAATCCCGAAGGCGGGCACATCGGCCGCGGCCGCGACTGGCCCGACACGCGCATCTTCAAGGAAGTTGTGGTGCCCTGGCTTGCGAACAGGCTGAAGTAGCGGGGCGGGACTTGCGCGGGACCCGGCGGCCTCAACCTTGGGGTTCAAATATTTATAGAATATTTCAATAACGGTGGCTATAGAACGGGTTTGAACGAGAAGTTGTCGAACAAAAATAGTATAAATACCACCGTGGCGGTATCAGGTTCAAGGCGGGATCAGGCGCAGGTTGGCGGTGAGCGTAGCGAACCGCAACACTGCAGACAGCCGCGAATCGATGTTGGGGTTCGCTGCGCTCACCCCGACCTACACAACCCTTTTATGCAGTGCCATTCACACTGCTTGATGCAGTGCCAGTCAGGCCGCTGCCGGCAATCGCGTTTGTCGATCTCTGCCATTCAAGGGGCGAGTTTAAGCGTAGAGTGACTCCCGACCAGCGGTGCACGAGGCTGTCAGCCTGCCGATCGCGGAGCTCGCGCGTTGTCGTGGCAACCGAAAAGGAATCGAATGGACAGGCGTCACACGATCCTGGCACTGTTTGCGCTCGGCGCTGCGCCGCTTGTCGGTGGTCAGCCCGCCACGAAAACAGCACGCATAGGCTGGCTGTCACCCACCTCGAGGGCGGACCCGGCGTCCCAATACCTGGATGATGCGTTTCGGCGCGGGCTCAGCGATCTGGGCTGGGTCGAGGGCCGCAACATCGTCACCGACATTCAATACGCGAATGGCAAGATGGAACTCTTCCCGGAGCTTGCCTC
This sequence comes from Betaproteobacteria bacterium, assembly GCA_009693435.1. The sequence continues at coordinate 13,054 of SHXF01000004.1, forward strand.
CGAACAGGTGCGTCGCAAGGTCGATGTCATCGTTGCAGTGACTTTCGCCGCGGCGCGCGCGGCCAGGGATGCAAGCAACACGATTCCCATCGTCATGGTGGCGGTGGGGGATCCTGTGGGGTCGGGCCTGATCGCAAGTCTGGCACGACCGGGCGGCAACATCACGGGGCGCTCGTTCGACGTCACACCGGAAATAAATACCAAACTTCTGGACATGCTGAAGCGCCTCGTCCCCAACCTTTCCCGAGTCGCTGTGCTCTGGAATTCAGCCAGTCCCTTCCATCATGCCTACGTCAAGGAGATACAGCGGGCGGGAAAGGCTTTGAACGTAAGGCTGCAATCCCTGCCCGTGCAAAAGCCGCACGAACTCGAAGGCGCCTTCAAGGACATGGCGCGCAATCGCGCGGCGGGGCTCATCGTGCTCTCCGACGCCCTCATGAGCGCTCATCGAAAGCGGATCGTGAGCCTCGCGGCCCGGAACCATTTGCCGGCGATCTACGGAAACAGCCTGTTCATGGACACCGGGGGCCTCATGTCCTATGGCGCGAACCTGGCGGAGATCTGGCGCGGGGCCGCCAGCTATGTGGACAAGATTCTCAAGGGCGCAAAGCCGGGAGATCTGCCGGTCGAGCAGCCAAGCACGTTTGAATTCATCATCAATCTCGGGACTGCCAGGGCACTCAAGCTCACGATCCCGCAGGATCTGTTGCTGCAGGCGGACAGAGTGATCGAATGAGGGAGGCGAAATGGTGGTCTGTCCCCGGTTTCCCGGTTTCAGGAGGTACTATCCAGCCGGGTCGCCCGACTCCAAATAAAAAGGAACCACGCTATGACCATACTCCACCTGGTGCTGTTCGATCTGAAGGACGAGTTTTCCGGTGCGCTGGAAGCCGAACTGTTCGCGAAAACGGATGCCTTGCTGAAGCAGATTCCCGGCGTCATCGACATCAAGTCGGGCAGGAACTTCAGCACGCGCGCGCCGAACGTCACCCACGCTTCGGTCATGACCATGAAGGACAAGGAATCCCTGGCGGGCTACGGACCCCATCCGAACCACGTCGAAGTGCAGGGCATGCTGAAGCCCTACCTCAAGGGCCTGTCCGTGGTCGATATCGAAATCTAGGCCGAGCTGTCAAGGGCGAGGAGCACGCGTCCGTCACGTACACATGGCTGCAGGGTTCAGCCTATCCCGCACCCTTGCCCTTGTGCCCCGACAATTCCTCCCCCGCGTCGCGAGGGAGCGACACGTTCCAGAACACCGACAGCCCCGAGACGATCGCAATCGTGAGAAACGCCGGCCAGAAATCCGCGGCCACGATCTCGCCGTGCCCCTGCAGGGTGCTGGAGATTTCCAGCGCGTAGGCCCCCACCGCCACGCCCAGGCTTTGCGCGAGGCGTTGCAGCATGCTCGACATGCTCGAGGCCTGGCTCATCATCTCCTTGCCGATCTCGGCGAAGGTCACGACGTTCAGCGAGGTGAATTGCAGCGAGCGCAGGCAGCCGCTCAATATCAGAATCGCGATGATGAGTGTGTGCGGGGTGTCCGCGGTAAAAAGGCCATAGGTGCCGGCCATGGCCGAGGCGATGATGGCATTCACCGTCAGCACCTGGCGGAAGCCCCAGCGCCTGAGCACCATCACCGTCAGGGTTTTCATGAACATCGCGCCGACCGCCGTGGTGCAGGTGATGAGCCCTGAATTGAAAGGGTCCAGGCCGAAACCGAGTTGCAGCAACAGCGGCAGCAGAAACGGCGTCGCGCCGATGCCGATGCGAAACAGGCTGCCGCCGACCAGGCCCGCGCGGTACGTTGCGTAGCGCAGCAGCGTGAGGTCGATGAGAGGCGCGCGCATCCCCTTGGCATGCCAGGCGTAGCCGGCGAGGAAGAGCACGCCGGCGGCGATGGAGGCTGCAGTCATGCTCCCTGGCATCAGGTGCCCGCCCAGGGCGGACAAGCCGAGCATCAAGGCCGACAGCCCGATCGCAAGCAGCACGAAGCCGCGCACGTCCAGCGGCGGCAAGTCGCTTTCGCGGAGGTTCGGAATGTGGCGCAACACCAGTACCAGGCCGAGGATGCTGATCGGCACATTGATGAGGAAGATGCCCCGCCAGTTGAAGTACTGGGTGATGAGACCGCCCAGCGGCGGCCCCATGATGGGACCGATGAGGGCCGGGATGGTCAGGTAGTTCATGGCGACGATGAGGCCGCTCTTCGGCACCGTCTTCAGCAGCACCAGCCGGCCCACCGGCACCATCATGGCGCCGCCCGCGCCCTGCACGAAGCGCGCGAGCACGAATGCGGTCAAGGTGCCCGACGCCGCGCACAGCAGCGAGCCGCCCATGAACACGACGATGGCGCTGGCGAAAATCGTGCGCGAACCGTAGCGGTCGGCCATCCAGCTGCTGATCGGAATGAAGATCGCCAGCGCCACCAGATAGGCGGTGAGCGCGAGCTTGAGCGCAAGCGGATTTTCGCCGATGTCGTTGGCGATGGCCGGCAGCGCGGTCGCGAGCACCGTCGAGTCCATGTTTTCCATGAACAGGGCGCAGGCGACGATCAGGGGAATCAGTATCTGGCGCGGCATTCGGCGATTGGCGGGGGTGTGGCGGATAACGGGGGCGGCCAGGGCGGACCCGGGCGCTGCGACTCTAGCAGGTGGTCTGTTAGGGGGGTGGAAATTCGGGGGTTGGAAATTCGGGGGTGGAAATTCGCCTGCGTTTTTCCGGAAGTGTGGCAGCGAGGCGCGTTTTCCCCGAAAACAATCCGTCTAATTGTTCAAGTTGAAGCGCCAGCCTATAATTGTCTACGGGCAGTCGGCATTTAAAAAAAGTATAAAATACCGGAAATCTGCGGGCCGGGGTGAGCCCGCGAACCGCAACGCGGTGATCGCCTCGCCCGGGCCGCAGACGGCTTTCAAGGTCGCTAGTGATGGTTCGATCGCCCGCGCGGCGAAAACGGCAGCGAAACGCCTGTCCGTGCGGCCCGGATTTCACCCGCACGCTGCGCCGCGACGTTGACTCGCCCCGGTTTTCGCTGTATCTGATTACCTCTTCCTGAGGAGAATTCAATGAGCCCCGCCGCTATCGCCGCCAAGCGCAGCGCTGCCGCTGCACCGGACCTGGAGCGCTTTCGCCTGCGCCGCCTGGTCGAATCCTGGGAGAAAGAAGGCGAACTCGAGGTCATCGGCGAGCAGGTCGATCTCATCGATCTCGGGGCGCGGCTCGACGGCAATCCGAAGGCGGTGCTGTTTCGCGCCGCCGGGCCGGAGAAGGCCGAGGTGGTGGGTAACGTCATGGGCAGCCGGCGGCGTCTGGCGCTGTCGTTCGGGGTTTCCGAAAATGATCTGCGCGCCGAAGTGACCCGACGGCTTGATACCCAGATCACCCCGGTCGAAGTCCCTTCCTCCGAGGCGCCGGTGCAGCAGGTGGTGTGGACCGGCAGCGACGCCGATTTCACGCGCCTGCCGGTGCACCTGCAACACAGCGAGGACGGCGGGCCGTACATTTCGGCGAGCATCGACATCACCCGCAGCCTGGACGGCGCCAGGCGCAACGTCGGCTATCGCCGCATGATGCTGCGCGGGCGGCACGAAGCCGGCATCGACCTGGTCGCGCCGAGCGACCTGCGCGCGCTGTACGGCGAGTACGTCAAGCGCAAGGAGCGCATGCCGGTCGCGTTCGTGGTTGGATCGCATCCCGCCGATGGCGTCGCGGCCACCAGCATGTCGCCGGTGGCGGACGAGATCGCGCTGATGGGCGGCCTGCGCGGCGCCGCGGTGCCGCTGGTGCGCTGCGCCAGCATCGATGCGCAAGTCCCCGCCGACGCCGAAGTGGTGCTCGAAGGCTATCTCGACGAGCGCGGCTGGGTCGAGAGCGAGGGTCCGTACGGCGAGTACGTCGGTTACTACGGGCACATGAAGACCAATCCGGTGTTCCACCTGACCGCGATCACGATGCGCCGCGATGCGCTGTTCCAGACGGTCACCATCGGCGGGCGCGCGCTTGCCAACACCGACACCGCGCAGCTGTGCGCGCTGCGCACCGAGGCGGCGGCGTGGAGCGCGCTCATGACCGCGGTGCGCGAGCCGGTCGCGGTCTACGCCACGCCGTCGGCGGGCGGCATGTACAACCTGCGCCTGGCGCTGCGCCAGCGTTATCCGGGCGAAGTGCGCAATGCAATCGCGGCGGTGTTCGGTTCCAACGCCGACGTCAAGCACGTGTTCGTGGTGGACGAGGACATCGACATCTATTCCGACGCGCAGATGGAATGGGCCTTCGCCACGCGCTTCCAGGCGGACCGCGATCTGGTGGTGGCGGGTGGCTTTCGCGTCATCCCGCTCGACCCCTCGCTGCTCGGCAGCCGCACCGGCGCCAAGGCGGGCTTCGACCTCACCTTCCCGTTCGGCTGGAACCGCGACAGCGATTTCCGCGTGCCCGAAGCGCCGAAGCTCGCGCAGCGGCCGCGGCAGACGGTGCGCGAGGCGCTGCAATCCGGGCCGCGGAGTTTTCTCGAGCTGATGGAGGCCACCGGCAGCCGCGACGGACGGGACGTCGTCATCGCGCTCGACGCGGTGCGGCAGGCGCTCGGCCTGGACCGGACAACAGACGGCAAATATCAAATCAAGGGAGAAACGAAATCATGAGAATAATTTACCTGGTTGCAGCCCTCGTAGCGCTGCCGGCCGCGGCGCAGGAGAAAACCTGGCTCATCGGCGAGGTGGCGCCGCTCACCGGCCCCGCGGCGACGGTCGGCACGCGCCTCAACAACGTTTCCAGGATGTGGGCGGAGGAGGTCAACGCGAAGGGCGGCATCAACGGGCGCAGGATCCAGCTCATCACCTGCAACGACGAGAACCGTCCGGAGAAGGCAGTCGCCTGCGCCCGTGACCAAATCGACAAGGGCGCGGTGATGATCTTCGGCAACTCCCTCACCGCGAGCCTGCGCGCCATCCAGCCGCTCGTCCGCCAGGGGCCGATCCTCCTGATTCCCTCGCCCAACGTGGTGCCGGGCGCGGACAGCTACGGCTTCCAGATGAGCCCCTCGGACCTGCACCTTACCCAGGCGATCGCCCAGTACATGAAGGCGAACAAGCTCGGCAGGATAGGCATGGTCGCCGCCACCGACGCGAGCGGCGAGGTCGGCGTGGAGAGCGCGAAGAAGGTCTTCGGCGACCAGAAAATCGAGCTCAGGCTGGCGCGCATCGATCTTCGCGCCACCGACGCCACCACCCAGCTGGCGCAGGTCGCGGGCAGCGACGTGAAGCTGGTGTATTCCTCCTACACCGGCGGCGGCGCCATCACGGTGGTGAAGAGCTTCAAGATCCTCGGCCTGCCGCAGCCGCTGATGGTGAGCTACGGCAACATGAGCGAGGCCTTCGTCTCGTTGATCAAGGACGTGCGTCCGGCGCGGCTACTCGGCACCAGCGTGGCCGCCCTGTTGCCGGAGCTGCTGAGCGACGAGGGCGAGCGCCAGCGCGCGCAGTCCTTCCTGGTGTCGTACGCGAAGCGCTACCAGGAGCGGCCCGACATGATCAACCTCCTCGGCAAGGCCGAGGTCGACGTCGCCGAGGCGGTGTTGCGCAACGTCAAGAACCCCGCGGATTTCGCCGCGGTCAAGAAGTATCTCGAGAGCACGCCGATCCCGAGCATCCAGAACCAACGCTTCTCGCCGACCAACCACGTCGGCCTGGATGCCTCGAAGGTCATCATCGTCGAGCTCAAGGGCGACGGCTGGGAAAAGGCCGACCCGATCAAGTAGCGGTATGAACCTACCCGAGCGCGTAGTGGCTCGAACCCAACCGAATCCGCCGACGTGAATCCGCCGACGTGAATCTATTTACCCAGGCCGTAATCAGCGGTCTCATGACCGGCGCCGTCTATACGTTCCTCGGCATCGGGGTGGTCCTGGTGTACCGCACCGCGCGCATCCTCAACCTCGCGCACGGTGAGACCTTCGCCATCACCGGGGTCGTGGCGGCGCTGCTGGTGGGCAAGGCGGGCCTGCCGCTGGGGGTGGCGCTCTCCCTCGCCATGCTGGCGGCGCTGCTGTTCGCGCTCGGCCTGCACCGTTTCGTGCTGCGGTCGCGCGCCGGGTGGCCGGCCGGGACGCTGATCCTGATCACGCTGGGGGCGGCGTTCGTGGTGCGCGGCCTGCTGATCCTGCTGGCGGGGACGGACCCTGTGTCCTTCCCCGCGCTCTTCTCCGGCACGCCGCTGCGCATCGCGGGCGGCGTGATTCCGCAGCAGGGCATCGCCCTGGTCGTCTTCGGCTTCGGCGTTTCGGCCGCGGTCGGCGTCTATCTCGGTGCCACGCGCTCGGGCAAGCAGTTGCTCGCCGCGGCGGAGAACCCGTATGCCGCGGAGCTGCTTGGAGTTAACGTGGAACGCGCACGTCTCACTGCCTATGGCATCGCCGGGCTGCTCGGCGCGCTCGCCGGCGTGCTGCTCATTCCGCTGATTGCAGTGGACTTCCAGTCCGGCCTCGCCATGACCCTGCGCGGCTTCATCGCCGCGGCGATCTCGGGCATGTCGCCGGTGGGCGTGCTCTTCGGCGGCCTGGGGCTCGGGCTGTTCGAATCCTTCGTCGGCGCCTACATCGGTGCGCTCTACCAGGATCCGGTGATGTTCTGCATCCTGATCCTGGTCGCGCTGTCGCAGAGCCGCAACATCCGCTTCGGCGGCAGCCAGCGCGCGTGAGGTACGCGCTATATACGCTGTGCGCGTTTCTCGCCGCGTTGGTGATCGCGCTGCCTTATCTCGGGCTGCTGCCGGCATGGACGCCCGCTCTCGCGACGGTGACCGCGTTCATGGCGCTGTCCCTCATCGGCCTCAACCTGATTTTCGGCGTCACCGGCATGCTGGCGCTCGGCCAGGCCGCGTTCGTCGCCCTGCCCGGCTACGCCGCCGGCATACTGCAGCAATCGGCGGGCGTGCCCGGCCCGCTCGCAATCCTGCTCGGCATCGTCATCGCGGTCGCCATTGCGCGCCTCATCGCCGAGATCTTCGTGCGGCTGCCGGGCATCTACCTCGCCATCGGCACGCTCGGTTTCGCTTTCGTCGTGGAGGGTGTGGCGCGCGCCTTTCCGTCGATTACCGGCGGCGCCTCCGGGCTGGTCCTCGAGTTTCCCTTCGCAATGACCCGCAACAGCTGGTATGGGCTTGCCATTGCAAGCCTCATCGCCGGCCTGTTTTCTTTCGCCTTGCTGGTGAGAGGTTCGTTCTTGAGAACGCTGCGTCTGGTGCGTCACGACGAGCTTGCGGCGCAGGTGCTCGGCGTCAACGTGGCGCGGGTAAAGGCCAACGTGTTTACCATCGGCAGCACGTATTCCGCCGTGGGCGGCGTGCTGCTCGCGTATTACGTCGGCGTGCTTTCGCCGGAAAGCGGCGGCGTCAACGCCTCGCTGGAGGCGCTCGCGATGGTGATCATCGGCGGCGCCGGGGCCTTGCTCGGGCCGGTGGCGGGCGCGGCGGGTGTGCAGTGGCTGTTCGCGGTCGCCGGCGGCGCCGCGCATTACGAACTGCTGGTGTACGGCCTGGGCTTCTTCCTGGTGGTGTTGTTCGCACCGGCCGGCCTGATGGGTTTATTCAAAAGGGGCTTATTCAAAGGGGGTTTATTCAAAAGGGGGTTCATAAAACAGGGTTCATCCAACAGGGGATGGTTCAAAAGTCGTGCCCTCGTGACGCCGGCACCGGGGGCGGCGGCCATTGCCGGGGCGGCACAGCCGGGACGCGAGGGCGTCTGCCTCCAGGTGGAAGGCGTCGCCAGGCACTTCGGTGGCCTGCTCGCCGTGGACGACGTGAGCTTCGAGGTGCGCTTCGGCCAGATCGTGGCGCTGATCGGCCCCAACGGCGCGGGCAAGTCGACGCTCTTCAACTGCGTCTCGGGCATCGAGCCTCTGACCAGGGGCCGGGTCATCCTGGAAGGCGTAGACGTCGGCGGCGCGCCCATCCACCGCCGCGCCGGCGGGATCGGCCGCTCGTTCCAGGTGCCGCGCCTGGTCCCCGACATGACCGCGCTCGAGAACGTGGTCGCGCGCCTCGACCATCTTCCGCTTTCCCGCCGCCAGGGCGCCCGGGCGCAGCTCGCCGCCTTCGGCCTGGAAGACTTCGCCGAGCGCGTGGTGCGCGAAATCGGCCTGGGATTCCACAAGCTGATCGAACTGGCGCGGGCCTCGGCGGGCGATCCGCCCTTGCTGCTGCTCGACGAACCCGCGGTCGGGCTGACCGGGGACGAGGTCACGCGCCTGGCCGCGGCCCTGCGGCGGCTCAGGGCCGGGGGCGCGGCGATCCTCGTGGTCGAGCACAACATCGATTTCGTCGCCACCATTGCCGACGAAGTGCTGGTGATCGAAAGCGGAAAGCTGATCGCGCGCGGCAAGCCGGCGGACGTGATCGCCGACCCGAAAGTGCAGGAAGCGTATTTCGGAGCGCTCGCGTGAGCGCTTTCCTGAAAGTGGAAAACCTGGAGGGTGGCTACGGGCGCCTCACGGTGTTCCGGGACGTGAGCCTTGAGCTCGAGCGCGGCCAGACCCTCGGCCTGCTCGGCGCCAATGGCGCCGGCAAGACGACGCTGATGAAGACCCTCGCCGGCGCCCTCCCCGCGAGTGCGGGCCGCATCGTGCTTCAGGGAAAAGACGTATCAGCGCTGCCTGCGTATGTGCGCGCGCGCAGCGGACTCGCGCTGGTGCCCGAAGGGCGCCACGTGCTCGCCACGCTCTCGGTGCGGGACAACCTCGCGCTGACCCGCGCCGTCGAGGGCCACCGGCCGGGGCTGCCGCCGTACGAGGAACGCCTCGCGGAGATATTCACCTTGTTTCCGGTATTGAAGGAAAGAGCCGGCCAGCTGGGCGGCTCGCTCTCCGGCGGCGAGCAGCAGATGCTCGCGATCGCGCGTGCGCTGCTGCTCAAGCCGGACATCCTGATGCTGGACGAGCCCACGCAAGGCCTGGCGCCCATCGTCATCCGCAGCCTCGCCGGCACGCTGAGCGGCCTGCGCGGCCGCTTCGGCATGATCATCGTCGAACAGAACAAAGCCTTCCTCGAAGGCCTCGCCGACCGCGTGCTGACCATGCGCGCGGGCAGCCTCACCCCAGGACTCACCCCAGGACTCACCCCAGGACTCACCGCAGGAGTCACCGCATGAACACCGCAAGAATGACGAAGGACGGGCTGCCCGCCGGCTTCCTCGCGCAGTCCGATGCGTTCAGCACCATCCGCTTCGAGCTGCGAGCGGACAAAATCGGCATCCTCACGCTGAACCGGCCGGACAAGCTGAACGCGTTCGACGAGACCATGATCCGCGAGATCCGCCAGGTCATATGGCGCGCGAACTTCGACGACAACCTCCGGGTGCTGATCATCACGGGCGCGGGCCGCGCCTTCTGCTCGGGCCGCGACATCCTCGGCCTCGATTACGAGAACAACCTGCCCTCCGCGCAATACCGCGCCTACGTGCGCGCCAACCACGAGATGCTCGACGACCTCGAGTCCATCGAGAAGCCGGTGATCGCCGCGGTGAACGGCGTGTGCGCCGGCGGCGGCGTGGAGATCGCGATCGCCTGCGACTTCCGCATCGCGGCGAAGGGCGCCGAGTTCATCCTCACCGAGAACAAGCTGGGCGTGCTGCCGGCCTCGGGCGCCTGCTCGCGTATGATCCAGATGATCGGCATCGGCCGGCTGAAGGAGATGGTGATGGCCGCGCTGCCGGTCGGCGCGGAGCGCGCCGAGGCCATCGGCCTGGTGCACCGCGTCTGCGAGCAGGACGGGATGATGGAAGGCGCTCTGGAATTCGCGCGCCATCTGCTCGGACGCGCGCCGCTCGCGATGGGCGTGGCCAAGCAGATCATCAATACCTGCCAGAACGTGGATACCGAGACCGGTCGGATCCTCGAGCGGCTTGGCCAGTCCATCCTTATCCGATCCGAGGATGCCCGCGAAGGTATGCTGGCATTCAGGGAAAAACGCAGTCCCGATTTCAAAAACAAATGAAGGAGCGAGCATGAGCTACGAGACCGTGACTTTCGAGGTGCGCGACAACGGCATCGCCACGATGACCTTGAACCGCCCCGGACAGTTGAACTGCTTCACCCAGAAAATGTTCCAGGAGTGGAGCGATGTCATCGGCAAATGCGCCTACGACAAGAAGATCAAGGTGCTGGTGATTACCGGCAACGGCCGCGCGTTTTCCTCCGGCGTGGATCTCTCGGTGCTGGGCAGCGACACGCTGGACCCGGCGCAGTTCCGCTACTACTATCGCCAGAACCACATGGGCTTCGACAATCTCGAGGCGCTGGAGAAACCGGTGATTGCCGCCATCAATGGCATCTGCTACGGCGGCGGCGTGGAGCTCGCGCTGTCCTGCGACATCCTGCTGGGCGCGGACGACTCCCGCTACTGCCTGATCGAGAACCACATCGCCTGCATCCCGGCGAGCGGCGCCTGCAACCGCATGATCCACTTCGTGGGTCTCGCCAAGACCAAGGAGATGGTCATCAACGCCGAGCCGATCGACGCGCAGGAAGCGTGGCGCATCGGCCTCATCAACCATGTCGTCCCGGCCAAGGACCTGCTGAAGGAAGCGTACGCCTACGCAGGGCGCCTGCTCGACAAGGCGCCCTACGCCATGGGCATGGGCAAGCACGTGATCAACCTGTGCCTCAACACCGACATGCATACCGGCCGCTACATCGAGCGCCTGGGCCAGAGCGTCCTGGTGCTCTCCGAGGACCACAAGGAAGGCATGCAGGCGTTCAAGGACAAGCGCAAACCCAAATTCAAGGGAAAGTGATGTTTCCGATCTCGCACATTCTGCCTCGCGCCCGAGCCCTGTTCGCGGACCGACTCGCGGTCTGGGATGGCGAGAGGCGCTTTACATTCGAGGAACTCGGCCGTCGGGTCGATGCGCTGGCCGGCGCGCTCAAGGCGAAGGGACTCGGGCGCGGCGACAGGGTCGGCATCCTCGACGTCAATTCGCACCGCTATGCCGAGGTGTACTACGCCTGCGCGCAGGCGGGGATGATCCTGCTGCCGCTCAACTCCCGCCTCGCGCCACCTGAGCTGAAGTACGTCCTGAACGATTCCGGCGCGAAGGCGCTGATCGCCACGGAGTCGTTTTTCCCGCTTATCGAAGGCATTTCGAGCATCGAAGTCGTTATCAAGGACTACGAAGCCTTCCTCGCCGGCGGAACGCCGGACTCCAGCGTTGAAAAAGTGGAGCTCGACGACATCTGCCAGATCTACTACACCAGCGGCACGACCGGCGAGCCGAAAGGCGTCTGCCTCACCTACCGCAACATGATCGCGAGCGCCTTCGACTCCATCGTCGGCCTGGAACTGCGGCGCGACGACATCTGGCTGCACGCGGCGCCGATGTTCCACCTGGTGGACGCGTGGTCGGTGTGGTCGATGCCGATGCTGGGCGCCACGCAGGTGATGGTGAACTTCACGCCGGAAAAGATGATGGAGGTGGTGCAGCGCGCTAAGCCGACCGGGGCGGGCGTGCCGCCGACCTTGATCAACATGATGGCCAACCATCCCAGGATCGGGCAGTACGACCTGTCGAGCCTGCGCCTCATCATGTACGGCGGCTCCCCCACGCCGCTCGCCATCCTGCAGAAGGCCGCCAAAGCGCTGCCCACCCGGTATATCCACGGCTTTGGCATCACCGAAACCTCCGGCATCACCACGCTCGCCGACCCGAACGATTTTTACGTCGATGGCACACCGGAGCAACTGGCCCTCACCAACAACGCCGGGCGCGCCGTGCCGCATATCAACCTTGGCATCATGAATGAACAAAACGACTTGCTCTCCCGGGGCAAGGTGGGCGAGGTGGTCGTCAGCGGCGCTCGCGTGATGCGCGAGTACTGGAACAAGCCGAAACACACCGCCGAAGCCCTGAACAATGGCTGGTACCACAGCGGGGACATGGGGTATCTGGACGAGCAGAGCCGCCTCTTTATCGTCGACCGCAAGAAGGACATGATCATCAGCGGCGGCGAGAACGTGTACTCGGTCGAGATCGAGAATGTGCTGTCCATGCATCCCGCGGTGCTCGAGGTCGCAGTCATCGGCGTGCCCGACGACCAGTGGGGCGAGGCGGTGAAGGCGGTCGTGGTCCTGAAGGAAGGCAGCGCGGCCTCGGCCGATGAGCTCATCGGCTTCTGCCGCGGCATGATCGCCGGCTACAAACTCCCGAAGTCGGTCGATTTCTCCGCGGAGCAGCTGCCCAAGACCGGTCCCGGCAAGGTCGCGAAGCGCCGTTTGCGCGATCCGTACTGGGCCGGCCGGGAGCGCAAGATATGAAGCTCTGGCATCGCGAGGGGAAGGGAGGCGGTGAAGCGGGCGAGGGCGGTGCGCGGCTGCTCCTCATCCATGGCCTGAGCGCGAATGCCGATGTCTGGATTCCCCTGGAGAAGCATTTGCAGGGCCGCTGGCTTGCCCCGGACTTGAGGGGCCACGGCCGCTCGCCGCACGCTGCGCCCTACGGCTATGCGCTCTACGCCGCGGACGTCGCCGAACTTCTCGGGCAGGACGAAGAGGTCACCATTGTCGGGCATTCGATGGGCGGTGTCGTGGCGATGGCGCTCGCAACCGGCTGGTTCGGCATCAAGGTGCGGAAAGTCATCGCCTTCGGCGTGAAGATCCGCTGGGCGCCGGACGAAGTGCCGAAGTTTCAGTCGCTTGCGCGTTCACCCGCGAAGCTGTTCGACAAGCGGGAGGACGCGCTCGAGCGGTACTTGAAGGTCTCGGGACTGTACGGGCTGGTCGATCCGGGAAGTCCGATCGCGGCGAGCGGCGTGCGCGAAGACAACGGCAAGTTCAGGCTCGCGGCGGACCCCATGACCTATGCCTCGACCGGGCCGGACCTCGCGCCGATGGTGAAGGCGATGAAGGCGCCGTTGCGCCTTGGCGCGGGCAGCAAGGATCCGATGGTGAACGCCGCCGACATGCAACCCTTCGATCCGAACCCCCGCATCATCGAAGACGCGGGGCACAACGCGCAGGTCGAGCGTCCGCAAGAGCTGTGGCAATTCATCGAGGAGGAACTCGCATGAAGCGGCGAGCGCCGCGGCCTTCGTGCGGGGCGCTGCTCATGCCGAACGAAATGCCGGAGCGGTCCGACCCTGTCCGGAGGATCAACCCGTGTATCCGCTAGCGCACATCCTGCAGCGCGCGCTCGCCCTGTATCCCGGGCGCACTGCCATCGTCGATGGAACACGCAGGTGGAATTACAGGGAATTGGGAAGCCGCGTGTACCGGCTTGCCGCGGGACTTCGAAATCTGGGATTGAAGCGCGGCGATCGCGTCGCGATCCTCGACTGGAACTCGCATCGCTATCTCGAGGCCTACTACGCCTGCGCCCACGCCGGCCTGGTCTTCATACCGGTGAACTCGCGACTCGCGGTGCCGGAGCTGCGCTACGTACTGAAGGACTCGGATGCGCGCGCACTGCTCCTCTCCGAGCCCTTCCTGCCGATGTACGAGGAGCTCAAAGGCAGCCTTCAGCACGTCATCGGGCTCGCGCTGGAGAAGCGCCCCGCCGGTGTGCTCGACTACGAGGCGTTGATCGGGCAAGCCGATCCCATGATTGCGCCCGAGCCGACCGAGCTCGACGAGATCATGCAGATCTACTACACCAGCGGCACCACCGGCGAGCCGAAAGGCGTCTGCCTCACCAACCGCAACATGTACGCGGGCGGGCTCGACGGCGTGCTCGTGCTGGCCGCGACGCGCGAGGACAGCTGGCAGCATTCCGGGCCGCTGTTTCACCTCGCGACCTCATTCGCGGTGTGGTCGATGCCGATTGTCGGCGGTGCGCAGATCGCCATTCAGTTCGAGCCGAAACGCGCGATCGAGAGCATCGCGGTGGAGCAAGTAACCATGACGTCCCTGCCGGGCGCGATCCTCGGGATGATCGCGGAGCACCCGGATGTGCAGATGCTCGCTTCGTTGCGCGTCATCATCTACGGCGGCGCGCCCACGCCGATGGGCGTGCTGCGCGCCGCCGGTGCGGCATTGCCACCGGCGCTGTCGCACGCCTACGGTATCACCGAGACGGCAGGCTTCGTCACCAGCCTGACGCCGGCCGACCATATCTTCGAGGGCAGCGATGAAACATTGCGGCGGACCGCCTCGGCCGGGCAGGCGACGCCTCTCATCGACGTGCGCGTAGTCGACGACAGCGGCCGCGACGTGCCCGCCGGCGAGGTCGGCGAAGTGGTCTGCGGCGGGCCGAAGATCATGGCGGGCTACTGGCGAGCGCCCGAGGCGAGCGCCGCCGTCCTGAGGAACGGCTGGTACCACACCGGCGACATGGGCTCGCTGGACGCGCACGGCTACCTGTCACTTGTCGATCGCAAGAAGGATATGATCATCAGTGGCGGCGAGAACGTGTACTCGATCGAGGTCGAGAGCGTGCTGTCATTGCATCCGGCGGTTGCGGAGGTGGCGGTGATCGGCATCCCCGACGAGCGCTGGGGCGAAGCCGTTACGGCGCTCGTGGTGCCGCGCCCCGGCGCCGCGCAGAACGCCGAGGAACTGATCGGCTTCTGCCGCGGCAAGATCGCCGGTTACAAGGTTCCGAAGTCCGTCGTATTCAGGGCAGAGCCGATGCCCAAGACCGGGCCGGGCAAGATTGCCAAGCGCGTGTTGCGCGATCCTTACTGGAAAGACACCGGGAGAAAGATATGAACTTCCTTACCGACTTCTGGTACGCGGCGGGGTGGTCGTCCGAAATCACCTGCAAGCCGCTGGCGCGGCGCATCCTCGATCGCCCAGTGGCGCTGTTCCGCACCGAGAGCGGCAAGGCCGCCGCGTTCGACGACTGTTGCCCGCACCGCATGGTGCCGCTGTCGCGCGGCACGGTCGAAGGCGAGAACCTGCGCTGCGGCTATCACGGGCTGCGCTTCGACTGCAGCGGGAAGTGCAATGAGGTGCCGGGCCAGGCGAACATCCCGCCGCGCGCGAAAGTGCGCGCCTATCCGCTCGTCGAGCGCTGGAACTTCGCCTGGATCTGGATGGGCGACCCGGCCGCGGCCAACCCCGACCTGATCCCCGATCTGCCCTGGCTCACGGCGCCCGACTGGGCCTGCTCGCACGGTTGCATCAGCTACGCCTGCAACTACGCGTTGCTGCTCGACAACCTCATCGATCTCTCGCACACCACCTTCGTCCATCGGCAGACCATCGGGACCGCCGACGTGGCGATAACGCCGGTGAAGACGACCTCGAATGCCGGCCGCGTGCTGGTGGAGCGCGTGATGAACGATACCGAGCCCTCGATCATGTACAAGAAGGCCGGCGACTTCACCGGCAAGGTGGACCGCTGGCAGAAGATCGAATACACGCCGCCCACCCACATCATCATCGACGCCGGCGCGGTTCCGGCCGGAACCGGCGACAGGAAGCGCGGCATCGACACGCGCGTGATCAACATCATCACGCCGGAGACGCCGCAGCGCACCTTCCACTTCTGGGCCTTCGCGCGCGACTTCAAGATCCACGATCCGTCGATGACCGAGTACATCGGCAACGCGATCGTGATCACGTTCAACGAGGACAAGCTGCTGATCGACGACCAGCAGCGCAACGTCGACGCGCGCCCGCAGCAGCGCATGCTCGACAACAGCGCGGATCTCGGCGTGGTGCTGGCGCGGCGCATCATCGATCGCCTGCTGCGCGAGCAGGATGCCGCCCGCAGCGCCGCCTGAACGAACCGCGCGCTCCTTGCGCCAACCTGAAATTCGTTTAAATATTTAGGACCAAGCGCCATCCGAATTGCCGGTGATTGCGACCGATGTCGGGGTGCGCTGCGCTTACCCCAACCTACGACAATCCAACCGTGCAAAACGTCAAAGCCAGATCGACGCTGCGATCCGGACACGTGAACCAGTGTCAAATCGCGGTCGGTACGAACGAGGCGCAGCAAAACTGATTCGGACCTCGTCTATAATTTCCCGACACTTTACGAATCGATAGAGGGAATCCAATGAAGCAGAAGCGTTTCGCCGTGACGACAGCCGCGGTAATCGGTGTGATGGCAGGATTGAGCGGCGCAACTTTTTCCGCTCATGCGCAGCAGGCGCCGATCGAGCGCATCAAGCTGACCGACAACGAGCTGAGTTGCGCGCAGCTGCACGCCGAAGCCGCGGACATGGACAAGCTCGCTGCGGAAGCCAAGGCCGCGGAGGGACAGGGTAATTCCACAGCCTTGGCCGGCAGCGCCGGCAGTGTCGCGGCCGAGGTTGCCGTGCGCACCGGATTATTCGGCTCGCTCGGCGGGCTGGCCGGGAACCTTTTCGGCCAGGTCGCCGCCAAGACGGCGGCCGGCGTGGCGCAGCAGTCCGGACAGATGACCGCACAGCAGGCGGCGGAGCGCTCGCGGCAGGCAGGCGCGCGCAAGGAGCAGGTGAGCACGCTGTTTCTCAATAAAGGCTGCAAGACGTCCGACCTCGCCTACAACCCGCCCGCGCCGCCGCGGACCAGCGCGGTGGATGGCGCGAAGGGCGGTCCGGTGCAACTCGCCGCGGCAGCGGCCAACACCGCCGGGCAGGCCGCCCACGCTCCCGCAAAAGCCATACTGAATCTGCCCAATCTGGATCCGGACATTTATTTCACAGGTAAGACAGGCGGCACTTTCGGCAAGAGCCTGGTCGAGGTGCTGCCTGGCAGCAAGCGGGTCGCGGTGACCGGATTCCGTGTGGTATTCATCACCAGCAATACCGCCAGCGCCCAGGTGCGCGGCAGCTATCTGCCCGGGCGGGACACGAGTGGCGCGAGTTCGACGCTGATCGTTACACTGTCGGGGGTAGATACCGCCACGATGCAGGCCATTACCGACCGGGCGTATGCGGATTTTCTGGCACAGCTGCGCCTTGCCGGAAGAGAACTGGTGCCGCAGGAAGAATTAAAGGAGTTCCTTGCCGGCGTGGATACGCCGCAGGCTACAGCCGGCAAGCCGTACACCAAGGAAATCAACGCCCAGACCGGCATGGTGTTCGCTCCGACCGGGATGCCGCTATGGTTTCACCAATGGGATGCCGGGTGGTCGGACAGCATGTTCAGCCAGAAAAATTATCGCAGCGCAGCGGAGTACTCGCACAAGCTGAATGCCATCACCATCGCGCCGCTGATCGTGTTGAATTTCGCGAACATGAGCAGCAGCGGTAATCAGTCCGGTTTCACTTCCCGTAGCGCGGAAACGGGCGCGACCCTGGCGATGAGCGTGAATGCCTTTACCACCAGCATGATGCGCTCTGAAGAGACGCGCGGCGGCCTGGTCACGAAGGGAGACGAAGGAATGGCGTTGCTGTCCGGCAGATTCATCAGCGAGTTGCAATTCGGCGCGTTCAAGGATGCAGTCGTGACGGATAACAGCGGGGTGAAAGGCATAGCCGATGCGCTCGGCAATGCCATGGGCCTCGCCAATGCCGGGGGCGCCGCCAGAGGTAAAAAGGAGAGCATCGCCGAAACCAGCAACGCTGCCTATGCCGCGGCCGCCGGCGACGCGCTGGCACGCGCTACGGGCACCTTCGCGAAGTGGTTTCAGAAGTATCCGGCGCGCTAATGCACTGACCCTACGAACTGCCGTGCGTCAAGAGCCAGTCGAAAGTCAAGTACAGATACTCCTTCATCCTGAGCTTGTCGAAGGATGTACACCGGGGATGTATCCGCAATACACGCAGCGCGATACGCAGTACAACCAGGCCAGCGGGGACAATAAAGTGTGACAGGGGCGGCGGCGTCCCTATCCCCTGAAATGGTTTCGTCGGCACCGTCTGCGACAATGGAGGATCACGCAACCCCAGCCGCCGCCGATCGAGCAATCGATGTCCAGTCGTTCCGACGAACCGCGCCATCAGCACGAGTTCGTAAAAATATCCGCCATCCAGGTGGCGGTCGTGCTGTCGCTGCTGATACATGCGGCGGCGCTGTGGCAGTGGCTGCCGGAGGTCCTCAAACCGCCGGTCGATTTGTCCAAGGTCGGCGAAGAGAGCAGTCGCCTGCAGGTACGCATCGTTCCGGCCCCCAGTCCCGCACAGCCGCCACCCGCGCCTGCGGCACGGCCCGCCCCGCCACCCGCCCGGTCCGCGCCACCGCCGCCGCCTCCCAGCGCCGCGCGTCCGCCGCCACCGCGGCCCGCACCGCCGCCGGTGGCCGCGCTGGCCGTTCCCGAGGCGCCCCTCAACCTGCCGACTCCCAGCCCGCCCCCCAGGGAAAGCGCGGCGCCACCGGCGCGACCGTCCATTCAGGGCGACATGTTTTCGATGCTCCAGGAGCGGCGGCGCGCGCGCGGCGAGGTGACGCCGGATGCGCCCTCGCCCGAAGAGGAAAAAGCGCGCCACAGCCGCGCCGTTGCCGAGAGTCTGGGCCTGAATCGCCCGCAGTCATTCGGTTTCGACCCGCGCACGGGCGGCGGCGTATTCCAGATCGAACGCATGGGTTTCGACTCGGCGGAATTCCTCTTCTTCGGCTGGAACAAGGAGGTCCGGCGCAATACCCGCCAACTCATCGAAGTCCGGCGAGGCAGTAACCCCGACACGCGTGTCGCCGTGGTGCGCAAGATGATTTCCATCATCCGCGAGCACGAGAAGGGCGACTTCGTATGGGAGTCCCGGCGCCTCGGCCGCAACCTGATACTGTCGGCGAAACTGGGCGACAACGCCGGGCTGGAGGAATTCCTCATGCAGGAATTCTTCGAGGACCCACGCGGCCGGCGCTGACGGGCCGATCGACGCCCTTGTCCTCACTTCAGTGCACGTCGGGCCCGCCGCCATCGCTGCGTCGTTGCATGCCGCGCACTGCGCGCACCACCGCCGCCATGTGGAAGGCACCGGCCTCGCTCGCGTAGCTGAATTCACGTCCGACAGGACAGGCCCGGCGCGCCAGGCAACCGCGCTCGCGGCAATTGCCGCCGGCTGTGCCGGTGACGTGATTCACGCAGGCCACCATGTCGAAACGTTCCGGCTGGAACGCATCGGCCGGACATACCGAGAGACATGGCCGGTCCGCGCAGCTATCGCAGGGACTGGCAGCGGGCTCGAACGCAGGCAAAGCGAAGCGCTCGGCAAACAGCAGCACCGCGCGATACACATGAAACAGTCCGTAGCGCGGATGAATCAGCAGGCCTATGGGCGAGGGGTGCACCGCTTCCACGCGCTGCGCCCAGCGCTGCACCGGCGGATACGGTCGGCGCGTCGGGAAAATCACCTGATCCGCGCCGACCGCGCGCGCAGCCGCTTCGATTTGCGGATCCAGCCAGTCTTCCAGGGGGTTGTTACTCTCCGCCCGCGCTCTCGTACCCTCTGCCAGCGGACTGCTACTCTCCGCCCGCGGACTCCTACCCTCCGCCCGCGGACTGCTACTCTCCGCTCGCGGACTCGTACCCTCCGCCCGCGGACTCGTACCCTCCGCTCGCGGACTGTTCCCCTGAAGTTTCGGCCGCGCCGCGCGAAACGCGTGCCACAGGGCCATGCCCGCATTGCCTATGAGCACCACCGTCTGCGCCGCGCGTCCATCAGGCAGCGCCGGCACCGCGTCCGCCGGTTCGGGATGAAAGCCGCCGCGGACCAGCAGGCCGTTACCTGTGTTCGGATCGGGTCCCGATGCGTGCAGGATGCTGTCGAGTCGGGTGAGGATGTCATCCATGCGCGTGTCGTCAGGCGGTGGACCAAGGTGCGGTATCCGGTATCATAGGGCGGTTGAGCAGGCAATGGCAGGCAATGGGCGCCGCGCAGGGAAGTAGCCGCCGGCTAATTACGCTTTCGCGCCAAACGAGGAGCATCGAAAATGAGCACGGGAATCACGAACATCGCAGCGAAGCGCAGCACCGACCGGCGGTCGCAGGTGTCCGCCGAGGAATGGAAAGCGCGGCAGGACCTGGCCTGCGCCTACCGCCTGTTCGACCACCTGGGCTGGCACGGCCTCATCTTCAATCACATCACCTTGCGCGTGCCGGGCGAGGACAGCCACTTCCTCATCAATCCTTTCGGCCTGATGTACCGCGAGGTGACGGCCTCCAACCTGGTCAAGATCGACACCGAGGGCAACATCGTCGGCGACAGCGACCATCCGGTGAACCGTGCGGGATTCGTCATCCACTCGGCGGTGCACATGACGCGCCATGACGCGCACGCGGTGATGCATACCCACACCAAGGAAGGCGTTGCAGTCGCGGCACAGGAAGAAGGGTTGCTGCCGCTCAGCATGCCGGCGATCGGCATGCAGGGCTACATCGCCTACCACGAATACGAGGGCATCTCGCTCGATACCGGCGAGCGCGAGCGGCTGATCCGCGATCTGGGCGACAAGAACGTGCTGATCCTGCGCAACCACGGACTCCTGACCTGTGGCAAGACGCTGGCGGAATGCTTCATGCGCATGCGTTCCCTGCAGGCGGCCTGCGAGATCCAGGTGGCGGCGATGGCGGGCGGCGCGAAGCTGCACATACCCGAGTCGAGTTCGCTGGCGCACACCTACCAGAAGCAGCTCGAAGCCGGTAACACCACCGCCACACACGCCAAGAAAGACGCAGGCGAGTCGGTTGGGGCAGCCGAGCTGATGTGGGGTGCGATGACGCGCTGGATGACGGACAAGGATCCGAGATTCCTCGACTGAACGACTGAGGACGCAAGTCGCAGAAGGGCGGATCGATGATCCGCCCTTTTTGCATTGTTCCCTGTTCGCAAGTGGAGGGTTCTGCACCCCTCTCCCTCCGGGAGAGTGAATCGTTTTGCTTCCCTTTCCCTCCGGGAGAGGATTGTTTTGCTTCCCTCTCCCTCCGGGAGAGGGACAGAGGGTGAGGGAAAGCCGATAAAACCACAATCTTCCCTTCCTACCGATTTTCCCCGCCGCCTGTAAAATGCGCGACTCCCGGCAGGCCTGCAGTCATCGCCCACGCTGCCTGTATTGCTCGTGCCGCGCCGGCCCACTCACTTCACATCGATCGAAATCGCCATGACTACTCACGCATTCACCGGACGCCTCGAAGATAGACGCCTGCTGACCGGCGCCGGCAGCTACACATCGGACTGCAGTCTTCCCGGCCAGCTGCACGCGGCATTCCTGCGATCCGACCGGCCGCACGCAGACATCGTTTCGATCGACAGCAGTGCGGCGCTGGCGATGGCCGGCGTGCATGCGGTGCTTACCGGCGAGGACATCAAGGCGGCCGGCATCGGTTCACTGCCGACGCAGCTCGCGCTCAACGGCCGCGACGGCAAGCCGCTGATCAAGCCGCATCGTCCGGCGCTGGCGCAGGGCAAGGTGCGTTTCGTCGGCGAACCGGTGGCTTGCGTGATCGCCGATACGGCCTATCTGGCGCAGGATGCGGTCGAAGCGCTGATGGTCGAGTATCGCGACCTGCCCGCCATCACCAGTCCGCGCGAAGCGCTGCAATCGGGCGCGCCGCAGTTGCACGACAACGTGCCCGGCAACCGCGTGATCGACCTCGGCGTGGGCGACGAGGCGAAGACCAACGAGGTGTTCAGTGCGGCGAAGAAAATCGTGCGCCTGCGGCTCTACAACAACCGCGTGGTCGGCTCACCCATAGAACCGCGCGCCATACTCGCGCATTACGAAGCCGCCAAAGACCATTACACCGTTCATTCCTGCACCCAGGGTGTCAACAACCTGCGAGCGCAGCTCGGCGCGACGATGGGCATTGCCGACGACAAGATCGACGTGGTCGCAAAAGATGTGGGCGGCGGCTTCGGCCTGCGCGGCAACGTCTATCCGGAATACTGCGCGGTGGTGCTGGCGGCGAAGAAACTGAATCGCCCGGTGAAGTGGACGTCCAGCCGCTCCGAAGCGTTTCTCGCCGACGAGCATGCCCGCGACGTCTACACCGAGGGCGAAGTGGCACTCGATGCGAACGGCCGCATTCTCGCGCTGCGCTTCAGTTTCGTGACGAACCTGGGCGCGTATTGCGCGCCGGCCGGCCCGTTCATCAACAGCCGCTCGCTCGCCTGCTTCACCGGCGTGTACGACGTGCCCATCGCTTTCGCGCGCAACCAGATGATGCTGACCAACACCGCGCCGCTGGCCGCCTACCGCGGCGCCGGCCGTCCCATCATGTCGGCCATCCTCGAGCGGCTGATGACGCGGGCAGCGCTGGAACTGGGCATGGATTCCGCCGAACTGCGCCGCCGCAACATGATTGCGAAAGACAAATTTCCCTACACGCTGGCCAACGGCAATGTCTACGACTCGGGCGATCCGCTCGCCGTGATGGACGACGCGCTGGCGGCAGCGAAGTGGCAGGACACGGCGGCCTTCGAGCAGCGCCGCGCAGAGGCGAAAGCCCGCGGCAGGCTGCGCGGCCGCGGGCTTGCCTGCACCATCGAATCGACCGGCGCCGGCAACGCGCCGCACGACGAAGTGCAGGTGCGCTTCGATGCCGACGGCAAGATCACCATGTACGCGGTGTCGCATTCCAGCGGCCAGGGCCATGAAACGACCTATGCGCAGATCATCTCGCGCATCACCGGCCTGCCCTATGAATCGTTCCAGTTGAAGGAGGGCGATCCGCAGGTGCGGCTGGTCGGCAACGGCACCGGTGGCTCGCGCTCCACGCACGGCGCGGGCAGCGCCATGATGGTGGCGGCGAACGATGTGATCAAGAAGGGCATGGGGCTGGCCGGCAAGGAGCTGGAAGTGAGCGAGGTCGACCTGGAGTTCAAGGACGGCGCCTATCGCATCAAGGGCACCGACCGCGCGGTCACGCTGGAGTCGCTGGCGAAGAAATACGCAGGCGCCAGGCCCCACCCGCTCGACGTGCGCTCCATCAATACTTCGGGGGTTACCTACCCGAACGGCTGCCACATCGCCGAAGTCGAAATCGATCCGGTGACGGGCAACGTCGAAATACTGTCTTACATCGCCTGCGACGACGCCGGCAACATCATCAGCCACGAACTCGTCGAAGGCCAGATGATGGGCAGCCTCACGCAGGGCGCGGGACAGGTGCTGGGCGAACTCGCGTATTACGATCCGCAGACCGGCCAGCTCCTCACCGGCAGCTTCATGGATTACACGATGCCGCGCGCGATACTGGTGGATGGGCTGCAGTTGCTCGACCATCCGGTGCCCACGCCGACCAATCCGCTGGGCGCCAAGGGCGTGGGCGAGTCCGGCGTCACCGGTTCGCTGCCCACCCTGATGAACGCCATCACCGATGCGCTAGCCCATGCCGGCGTGACGGAGTTCGACATGCCCGCCACGCCGCTGCGCGTGTGGCAGGCGATCGAAGCGGCGAAGGCCGGCAAGCCGGCGGCGATGGCGCTGGAGCAGGGGTAGGCGGGTCTTGCCCGGGCGCGATTCAAACAGATGTGCCACTAGCCGCCGAGCGGTGGCACTATCATTACGAAACGGCGCAGCCGTAGGCCGCTCGGCGCAGCCGTAGAGCGCAGCCGTACGGCGCAGATTCGGCGCGCCGAATGCCGGCGGTTTTCCCGCGACCATGGCGCGATGAATCCGCGCTCTACGATAGTGGGGCTCGGGTCCGAGCAGGTGAGGGCATTTGCTTGTCTGATCGCCGCGCTTGCGCAGGATGAAAACGGTATGCTTCGACCCAGCGGCCTTTTCAGGAGCAGCCCATGAAAATTGACGGCGCATGCCATTGCGGAAAAATCACCTACACCGCGCAGATCGATCCCGCGCTGGTTTCGATCTGCCACTGCACCGATTGCCAGACGCTGACCGGCACCGCCTTTCGCACCGCCGTCCCTGCGGCGAAGAACGACTTTGAGCTGACCGGCGGCCAGCCGAAGATCTACGTGAAGACTGCCGAGAGCGGCGCGAAGCGCGCGCAGGCGTTTTGCGGGGACTGCGGCACGCCGCTCTACGCCTGCGCCGTGACCGATCCGCAGGCCTACATGGTGCGCGTCGGCAGCATTCGCCAGCGCGCGCAATTGCGCCCGCAAGGCCAGATCTGGTGCCGCTCGGCGCTCGCCTGGGTGCTGGAGCCGGGTGCCATCGCCGGCATGGCGAAAAAACAATTGGGATGAGGTTCGCATGAAGATCATCGAAGAATTCGTCATCCCCGCGCGCCATGGCCGCGCTTTCATTGTGAAACGCGGGCAGGTGTTCCGGATTTTTCCCATGGAAGACGGACAGGTCGGCGACTGCGTCTTCTACAATGCCCACGACACGAAGGAGTGGTTCCACGTCGGGCAAAGCTGGGCGATCAACGGCATCCTCGGTACGGGGACGGCGAAAAGCTTCAGGCATTTCTATTCGAAGCCGCCGCGCGAGAACGTGATGATGACCGTGCTTGCCGACACCTATCCCAATCACTGGGGCAACATGGGCGGGCGCTGCTCGGCGAGGCTGTACGCGTTGCGCGACAACATCCATCATGGCCATCGCTCCTGCCAGGAAAACCTCACCGAGGCGCTCGCGCCCTTCGGCCTGACCGGCGACGACGTGATGGACGTGTTCAACGTTTTCATGGCCGCCGACCTGCACGCCGACGGCAGCTTCACCATCCTGCCCTCGCGCGTGACCAGGAACGACTACATCGAAATGCGCGCGGAGATAGATGTGCTCGCCGCCGTTTCGGCCTGTCCCGCCGATACCTCGCCAACCAACGGCGGGAAAAGCAGTCCGCTCGGCATACGCATTTACGATGGCCTGTGAACCTGTGAACGTGGCGAAAGGCGTTTGAGCAATGGCGAAGATGAAGGCCATACGTTTTGCAAGCTTCGGCGGGCCTGAAGTATTGCGCCTGGAGGAGGTCGCCGCTCCCGCGCCGCCCGGGCCGCATGAGGTGCTGATAGCCATAGAAGCCGCGTGCGTGACGCCGGGCGACTGGAAGTTGCGCGCCGGCCAGTTGCAGACGATGTTTCCGGTATCGCTGCCGTGCATTCCCGGCCGCGACGGCGCCGGCCGCATCACGGCAATCGGCAAGGCCGTCGACTACGCGCAGCCGGGCGATGCGGTGTGCTTCGTTGCCGAGCGCACGGTTCAGGGCAGCTATGCAGAGAGCATCGTGCGCGATGCGGCCAGCATCGTGGCGCTGCCGCCGCGGCTGTCTTTCGCGGAAGGGGCGGCGCTGATGCATGCGGGCACCTGCGCCTGGATTGCGCTCGTAGATACCGCCCACATTGCCCGTGGCCAGAAAATACTGATCCATGCCGGCGCCGGCGCGATCGGTGGCATGGCCATACAGATCGCCAAACACATCGGAGCGTACGTCGCCACCATCTGCAGCGCGCGCAACGCCCCCTACGCGCGCGGCCTGGGCGCGGACCTCGTGATTGAATACGACCGCGAGGATTTCGCGGAGAAATTATTGGGATACGACGTGGTGCTGGACCTGGTGGGCGGCGAGGCGCACGAGCAGTCGTACCGGGTGCTCAACAAGGGCGGTGTGATGGTGTGGCTGATCGCCCGGCCCATCGTCGATCGTTCCGCCGAGTACGGCGTGCGCACCCTGCAGGCGCACATACAGGACGACCCGCGCGCGCTGGCCGGCGTGATCGATCTGGCGCGCCGCGGCGTGCTGAAACCGCAGGTCAGCAGGATCATGCCCTTGTCCGCCGCCGCGGATGCGCAGCGCAGGGTGCAGGCCGGCGACAACAGCCGCGGCCGTATCGTGCTGGATGTGCGCGGGCGGGCGTCGGAGGTGGTGTGAGGGCGGGGCGCTGGAAGTCTCGCAATCCCGGCGCACGCGAAGCACGCGCAGGGATCCACCTTATGCGGCTATTGGTTGGTCTGTCCCTGATGGAATTATAAAAAATCGTAATCGGATTTCGTGTAGATGTCCGCCGATAGGGCATTTCTCTGATAATAAGTCAAAGAATTAGCTACGCAATCCCCTGCGGTTTCAAGTGATTCTCAGACTGACTTTAGTCTCGCCGGAGCGGTGAAGATCCATCATCGAAAGGAGGCGCTCTACCATGCCCATCCTGTCCATCTTTTTTGGCATTATTGTGCGCATGTGGCACGACGATCATCCGCCTCCCCACATTCATGTGGAGTACCAGGGTTTTGAGGCGCTGGTGGATATTCGCAGCGGCGAGTGAACCGATGGCCGATTGCCAAGGGAGGCTGCGGCTATAGTGAAGGAGTGGTGCTTGAGACACTCGTCGGAATTGCTCGCCAACTGGGAACATTCCCAGCGTTTTGAACCGATGGAACGCATTCAAGGAGCAGACCAGGATGATTAAATTGATCGAGGCGCGTTATAAAAGCGATTTTCAGGTGGAATTGAGTTTTTCCGACGGCAAGAAAGGGATTTTTGATGGCGCTAGCCTGTTGAAACGCAGCGGTCCCTTGATCGATCCCCTGCGGGATGAGTCGTATTTCAAGCGTTTGTTTATTGATGCGGGCGCCTTGAGCTGGCCTAACGGGTTGGAGCTTTCCCCGGCACGGTTGCACGAAACATGCCGGGCGATGGCAGCGGCTTGATGCCCTGAGGCTCCCCGTTTCAACGGGAACGACGCAAGTACAAGGACACGAAATGCCAGCCGCAACCTATCGCATCGGCGTCGACATCGGCGGCACGTTCACCGACATCGTGCTGCTGTCCTCGAACGGCGCCATCCACACCCACAAGACGCTGACCACACCCGACGATTTCGGCCGCGGCATCGCCGCGGGCATCGTGCGGGTGCTGGAGACGGTGGGCGCGAAGGCTGCTGCGATCGAGCGGGTGATACACGGCACGACGGTGGCGACCAACGCCATCCTGGAGCACAAGGGCGCGCGCACCGCGCTCGTCACCACGCGCGGTTTTCGCGACGTGCTGGAGATGCGCCGCCTGCGCATCCCGGAAATGTACACGCTCAACTACGCGCCGTCGCCGCCGCTGGTGCCGCGGCGCCTGCGACTGGAGGTGACCGAGCGCATGGGCCCCGACGGCAAGGTGAGGGTCGCGCTCGACGAGGCGAGCGTGCATGCGGCGGCGGAACGGCTGGCCGCGGAAGAGGAGTCGATAGCGGCGGTGGCGATCAGCCTGCTGCATTCGTATGCGAATCCGGACCACGAGCGGCGCATTGCGGCCATCCTGGCAGAACGCCTCGGCAAAGACGTGTTCATCTCCTGCTCGTACGACATCCTGCCTGTCATCCGCGAATACGAGCGCACCAGCACGACAGTCATCAACGCCTTTCTCGGACCGACGTTGCGCGCCTACTTCGCCTCGCTCGAGCGTCATCTGGGCGGGATAGGCGTGCAGGCGCCGATACACGTGATGAAATCCGATGGCGGCGTGATGACCCTCGCCGCGGCGGCGTTGCGTCCGGCCTGCATCGTCGAGTCCGGCCCTGCCGCGGGCGTCATAGGCGCGGCGGCGGGCGGACTCTCGCGGGACGCAGCGGACCGCACTCCAGACAGCACCCCCGACATCATCACTTTCGACATGGGCGGCACCACGGCCAAGGTGTCGCTCGTCGAGCAGGGCAGGATCACCCATACCGGCGACTACGAAGTCGGCGCCGGCATCAACCTCAGCTCCAAGCTGGTGATGGGCGGCGGTTACGCGCTCAAGCTGCCGGTGATTGATATCTCCGAAGTCGGCGCCGGCGGCGGCAGCCTGGTGTCGATTGACGCGGGCAGCCTGCTGCGGGTCGGCCCGCAGAGCGCGGGCGCGATGCCCGGCCCGGTGTGCTACGACCAGGGTGGCACCCAGGCCACGTTCACCGATGCCGCGCTGGCGCTGGGTTTCCTTAATCCCGATGCGATCGCCGGCGGCGGTCTGCGGCTGAATGCGGCGAAGGCGCTGGTCGCCATGCGCGAGCAGGTGGCGGCGCCGCTGGCGAAGGACATTGCGGAGGCGGCCTACGGCGTGCTCCAGGTCGCCTGCAGCACCATGGTGCGCGCGGTGAAGGCGGTGTCGACCTATCGCGGCCGCGACCCGCGCGACTTCACGCTGTATGCGTTCGGCGGCAACGGGCCGCTCGCCGCGGCGCAGATCGCCGACCTGCTGGAAATGAAGCGCGTGATGGTCCCGCCCAACCCCGGTGTGTTCAGCGCCTACGGGCTGCTGTGCGCCCGCGTCGAGCACGACATCGCGCGCGCCTGGCTGACGCGGCTGGGCGACACTACGCCGCGGGCGATGGCCGGCTTGTATGCATCGCTGGAAGCGGAACTGCTCGCGCGCATGAGTGCGGAGGGCCACGCGCGCGCGCAACTGGAAGTCCTGCGCTACGCCGATCTGCGCTATGCGGGGCAGGCGCATGAAATCACGATACCGGTGGACTGCGCGGTCGTGCCGGTCGTCCCCGGCAATGCGGGCAATGCGGACAATGCGGGCAATGCGGGCGAACCCGATTTCAAGCGGCTGGCGAAGGCCTTCGGCGACGAGCACGAGCGCACCTACGGCCATCAGGCCGAGAGCGAGCAGGTGGAGTGCGTCACCCTGAGGGTGGTGGCGAGGGTGATCCGTGACGAACCGATGCCTGCCCCCGTTGCGGCGATAAACGCCCGCGCCGGCGTGCCGGCGGGCAGCGCCCGCCTGGCGTACTTCGGCGAGCGGCACGGTCAGGTCAACACACCGGTGATAGGCCGTGCGGACCTGGCATCCGCGCCGCGCGCCGGACCGCTCATCATCGAGGAGTACGACGCCACTTGTGTCGTGCCTCCGGACTGGTCGGCGGCGCTGGACGGCCGGGGCAACATCGTTCTTGCCAGGGAGTGAAAACGAAGCGATAACTTCGCCTCGCGCCCGATCACGGCAACGGGCCACAGCCCGGCGTGCGCCGGAATCATCACGTTTTCCCCGATTCTCGAGAAAGCCGCGGGAGTGAATCTGTTTGCGCGGGCCCACCGCGGCCGCGATGCGGGAGTGTGACAAACAAGCAGGTAAATCAATCCGGCGCTTGACAATTGACGGTTTCCGCCAGCAACGAGATAATTACATAGTAATTACTTTTGGAGCGTACATGGATGCGAAAATAATTGCGATCGGCAACTCGAAAGGCTTGCGCATTCCCAAAGACGTGCTCACGAGGTGCAATCTTGCCGAGGGCCAGGAAGTCTCGATCGGCGTACAAGGCACCGATATCCTGATTCGCGCGAAGTCCCTGCCTCGCGACGGATGGAATGCCGCATTTGAGAAAGCCGGCGCCCGCAAGGTTCGCGAAAACCTATGGGGTGACCTGCCGGCGGACGAAAATTGGGACCGTTGATGGCGTATCCCCATCAGGGTGAGGTTTTCTGGGCGAACCTCGACCCGACTATCGGGCGGGAGATACGCAAGCGCCGGCCGGTACTGGTGCTGTCACCGGACGAGATGAATCAAAATCTTGGGACTGTGATCGCGGCGCCGCTCACTTCCACTCATCGCCCCTGGCCGACTCGCTGCCGCATATCCTACCGGGGCCGGCCGAGTTCGGTTGCGCTCGATCAGATCCGTTGCCTGGACGTCGCACGATTGGGCAAGAGACTTGCCGTGGTCGACGCGGAGTCCGCGCTGCACATCCTGCGGACGATGTTCGCCTGAAAAAGGACAGGAGTTTTGTTTTCGTGCCCTTTATTATGGCCGTGGCCATGGTGTTCACGGGCGAGTGGGGCCCAACCCGGCTTTCAGCGCTCGATTCTTGACCATCATCCTGCGACTGAAGCGTTCTTTCAAGGGACCAGCGACATGACCGATTCGAGTAGTTCATGCGCCGGAACGGTGGAGGAAGGAAAGAATGCCGACCTGGTGCTGCTCGATGCGAATCCGGTCGCGAGGGCCGCCAACCTGCACGGGATCTGGGGCGTCGTACTCAGAGGGCGTTACTTGTCCCGGGATGCACTGGAAAAAATGAAAGAGGACGTCGCGGCGGCTTACCAATGAGAAGGTTTATTCAGTAGTTTCTATTGCCAGAAATAATAACTCTATTTCTCGGCCAGCCCGGCGGCATAGGCATCTAGCTAATGTAGATTTCCTGAATCAGCATGCTCACAGCGGCGTGACTGTGACCCGCGCCTCAGGGCATTCGGCGGCATGAGACACGATTCCAGATCCGGAAGGGTGCGATTCAAACTGATGTGCCGTTAGCTACCGTATTGAACCAACACGAGAGGGTAGCCGCCGGGCGGTGGCACTATCACTACCGCACAGCGCAGCCGTACGGTGCAGCCGTAGGGCGCAGCTTCAGCGCGCCGAATACCGATTGTTTTCCCGCGACCATGGCGCGATGAATCCGCGCCCTACGATGTTGGTGCTGCATTGAGCCTGAAGGCTGCGATTCAAACTGATGTGCCGTTAGCTACCGTATTGAACCAAGATGAGAGGGTAGTCATGACGGAATCAATGAACTTTCCACATCGGTTTGAATCGGACCCGATCCGGAATCCATTGCTCTTCCCGCGCGCGTGCCATGCTAAAGTGAACCAGAAGGTGTCCCATGCCGATCACCACAACCATCGACCCCGATACCGAGCGCGCCGCCCGCGCCTTCCTTGGAAAGCTGTCCGCGCAGTACGACTTGGCGGGTGCGGTGCTGTTCGGCAGTCGCGCCAGAGGCAGCTTTCGCTCGGACAGCGATGCCGACATCGCCGTGCTGCTGCGCGGGGTCCCGGGTCAGCGCGTGGATGAAGCCCTCAAGATGGCTGACATCGCCTTCGATGTGATGCTTGACACTGGAATACTCATTCAAGCGATCCCTGTCTGGGAACAGGAATGGGAGCATCCGGAACAATTCAGCAACCCCGCATTGATCGAGAATATTCGACGGCATGGGCTTCGGTTATGAGCCCGGACGATCACATGACAAAGGCGGCGCGGTGCTTCGAAGCACAGTCTGAGTGCTGATCCATTCGCCAATTTGAGCAAGCGAGACAATTGTTTCGAAATCGCTCCCTTACCCGTGAGTGAACATTACGTGACCAACCAAGTCAGCCATCAGGTGAACCGCGGACCCCGCGCGAGCGACCCCATCACCCTCGAAGTGGTGAAGAACGCGCTCTCGTCGATCGCCGATGAAATGGCGCTGGTGATCCTGCGCACCGCCTACAGTTCCATCGTGCGCGATTCGATGGACTATTCGACCGGACTGTGCGACCGCAGCGGGCGGGTCATCGCCCACGGGCTGACGATGGCGCTGCACCTGGGTGCGTTTCCCGACGCGATGCGCTCGCTGCTGCGCGACTACGGCGAGGACATCCACGAGGGCGACGTGTTCGTTTTCAACGATCCTTACGTTGCGGGCGGCATGCACCTGCCTGATGTGTACGTGGTGAAGCCGGTGGTGGTGGCGGGCGCGCTCGAGGGATTCTGCTGCACCCTGGTTCACCAGATCGACGTCGGCGGCATCGCGCCCGGCTCGACCGCCGTCTATGCCACCGAGATCTACCAGGAGGGGCTGCGCATCCCGGTGCTGAAGATGTACGAGGCGGGGCGGCCGAACGAGACGTTCTTCAAGATCATGAAACTCAACACGCGCATTCCCGACAAACAGGCGGGCGACATGCGCGCGCAGATCGCCGCCTGCAACAGCGCGGAGCGCGGCTTTCGCGCGCTGGTCGAGCGCCACGGCAGCGCGGCGTTCCGCGCAATGATAGAGGATCTGCACGACTACGCCGAGAAACTGACCCGCGCAGAGATCGCGGCGCTGCCCGACGGCACCTGGAGTTTCACCGATTACATCGACGGCCTGGGCGAGAACCCGCAGCCGCTCGCGCTGAAGGCGACCGTCACTATCCAGGGAGATGCGCTTACGGTCGACTGGACCGGCTCCGCGCCGCAGGTGCAGGGCGCGATCAACTGTCCCTCGCCGTTCGTCAAGTCCGCGGTGCACCTGATGGTGAAATGCATCGCCACGCAGGAGATCCCGAATTTCGAAGGCTACCTGAGGCCGCTCACCATCGTGCTGCCCGAGGGGACGATCGTGAATCCCCTGCCGCCGGCAGCGTGCGCCTCGCGCGCCATCATCGGCTGGCGCGCGATCGACACCTTGATGGGTGTGTTCGCGCAGATCGTGCCCGATCGCGTTGGCGCAGCGGGCGAAGGCGGCGTGACGTTTCCCGCCTTCAGCGGCTGGCATCACGGGCGGCGTTTCGTCATCTCGGAAACGCTTGCCGGCAGTTGGGGGGCGACGCGCGACAGCGACGGCATGTTCGGCATCCCCAATCCCGGCGGCAATCTGACCAACCAGCCGGTCGAAATGATAGAGGCGCTGTACCCGATGGAGATCGAGGCTTACGGCATGGTGGAAAATTCGGGCGGCCCGGGAAAATTCCGCGGCGCGCCCGGCATTGTGCGCCGCTATCGCATGCTGGGCGAGGAGACGCTGGTGGTGATGCGCGGCGACCGGCAGCGCCACCTGCCCTGGGCGCTGGACGGCGGCTCGCCCGGCACGCCGTCCTATCACATCGTCAATCCGGGATCATCGAACCCCGACAGGCCGCAGCGCGTGCTGGCGCAGAACCCGATGTATCCGGTCAGGCTCGTGCGCGATGATGTGTTTCTCCACATCGGCGCGGGCGGCGCCGGTGTCGGCGATCCGCTGGCGCGCGACCCGGCCATGGTGCAGGAGGACGTGCGCGAGGAACGGCTGTCGGAGTCCTATGCGCGCGAGGTATACGGCGTGGTGATCGCGGGCGGCAAGGTGGATGCCGGGGCGAGCAGAGCGCTGCGCGAGCGGCTGCGTTCCCAGTGCGATCCGCGCAAGCCCGCGTATCTGCGCTACTTCCTCGAGCCGCTCGGCTTCGGCGAGTACGCGATCGAGGGGGAGCGTCTCCTGAGCTTTCACAGCGCGCGCTGAGCGGCAGGGAGAGTGACCTGCGCGTGATGGCATTTACCCCGTTTCGCCGATAGCTATTTCATGTTTGATAAGTGAATTGCCGTTACAAGCACGCGCAATGGCGATGTCTCCGCACTAAAGTCGTAAAATAATGCCCGTGAGGTAGTGCCTTCCGCATGCTGCTGCAGGGGAGGCAAAGCCGCTTCCGCGAGACGCGATAATTCAGCATGGAGTTGTTCAAACGATCGAGCGGCGCCGACCTGCTGCACATCCCCTACAAAGGTGCTTCGCTGGCGATCACCGACCTGCTGGCCGACCGCGTGCACGTATTTGTGGGAGCGACGGGCACGCTGCTGCCGCACATCAAGGACGGCAGGCTGAGATTGATTGCGACCGCGGGCGACAAGCGCCTCGATACGCTTCCCGACGTGCCGACCATCGCGGAGACGTTGCCGAGTTTCGGCAAACTCGGCGAACCCTGGTTCGCGATATTCATGCCGGCCAACGTACCCAGGGATATCGTCGCGAAAGTCAGTTCGGAAATCGGGCGCGTGTTGAACGCGCCCGAAATACGAGCCAGTCTCGCGGCGCGGAACGTCGAGGTCGCCACCGGTTCGCCGGAGGCGCTGGCGACAACCCTGAAAGAGGATTACGCCATCTAGGGGCAGGTGATACGCGAGGCCAGGATAAAATCCGATTGACGTTCGCGTTGGGTCCGGACTGGCGCACCAGCCACCGTCGGTGAAAGCGTTCCGCCCGGCGCCGCTTGCTGTCGATGTCCCGTTGCGATCTCGATCAACAGATCGCGGCGATTTTGATCGGACATACCACGCGCCAAGATGTCGGGAGTATTATTCAGCGGCATCGTGCCGATCTCGTTGATGAGATCTCGTTGTGTATAGGGTGCATACATCTTTTTGTGCAGGAGTCTGAAATGCGTCCATGCATCGTCGCGGCCGTTTGCCTGCGTCACGTCCTTCCCCGGTCTCTCCTGATCGTGTTTCTTCTGCTTTCTGCCGCGGCGCAGGCGCAGCAGTACCCCAGCCGCGCGATCAGGATGATCTGCCCCTGCGGACCGGGCACGCTCGACATCCTGACGCGCACGGTGTCGCAGAAGCTGGCCGAGCAGTTCCGCCAGCCTGTCATCGTCGAAAGCCGCCCCGGCGCGGGCACTTCGATCGGGGAGGAGGCAACTGCGAAAGCGGCGCCTGACGGCTACACGCTGGTCATGACCGGCCTGCCCCTGGTGACGGCGCAGTTCCTGCGAACGAACCTGCCCTACGATCCCCTGAAGGATCTCGATCCGGTCTCGCTGGTCGCGACGGCCGGCAACGTTCTGGTGGTCAATTCGTCGCTCCCGGTGAAATCCGTGGGCGAGTTGATCGAACTGTCGAAGTCACGTTCCAAGCCTATGTTCTACGGCGTCCCCGTGTACGGCGCTTCAGGACACATCGCCGCGGAGCTGTTCCAGCAGATGACCGGCGTGAAATTCTCGCCGGTCCCCTATAAAGGGGGATCCGGGCTGACGCTGCAGGCGTTGCTGACCGCCGAGATAGACATGACCTTCGACAATATTCCGCCCGCCATGGGCCACATCCGCTCCGGTCGCCTGCGCGCGATTGCCGTGACCTCGCCGAAACGCTCGCCGCAACTGCCGGAGGTGCCGACGATGGCCGAGGCGGGCTTGCCGGGGTATGCCATCAGCGCCTGGTTCGGCATGCTCGCGCCAGCCGGAACCCCGCTGGAGATTCTCAAGACCTTGCATGCGGAGACGGTCAAGGCGCTGGCCTCCGCCGATACGACCGAGCGTTTTGCCAAGCTGGGCTTTGAACCGGTCGGAAGCTCGCCCGATGAATTCAGGCAATTCATTGCCGCTGAATCCGTCAAGATGGGCCAGGTAATACGCTCGGCCGGCATGAAGCCGCAGTGAGAGCTGATCGCGCAGTGAATATTGCTCATGCAGGGCGCGCCGGGAATTCAGTCGGCCACCTGTGAAGCAACAGCCGAAACCTACAGGGAGTTTCCGCCTATGCAGATCGACGCCTCCAGAATCGTTCGCGGCCGCGTGGAAAGGTCATTTTTCACCAGCGCGACTGTCTACGGCGAAGAGCAGTCGCGGATATTTGAAAACAGCTGGATCTTCGTCGCGCATCGCAGCGAGTTTCATCACCCCGGGGACTTCCGCACGTTGGATATCGCCGGGCAGCCGGTGCTGGCCGTATTGGGCGACGACGACCAGGTGCGGGTGTTCTACAACAGCTGCAGCCACCGCGGTACGCAAGTGGAAATCGAGCGCCAGGGGAACCGCAATTCATTTCGGTGCCAGTATCACCACTGGGAATTCGACCGGCGCGGCCTGCTGGCGGTAGTGCCGCGGCCGGAGGGCTACGAGGGCGATTTCAATCGCGCGGAGTACGGCCTGGTGGCACTCGCGCACGTCGCGCAGTTCGAGGGATTGATCTTCGCTTCGGTCGGCGCCGACGTACCGCCGCTTGCAGATTACCTGGGCGAGATCGCGCCGTATGTCACTTACCTTGAGAACACCGGCAACGGCCGGCTGGAGGTGCTGGGGTGCTACGATTTCCTCTACAAGGGCAACTGGAAACTGCTGTACGAGAACACGATGGACGACTACCACGCGCAGTATCTGCATGCGGACGCCTATACCATGCCGGAGTACGAGTACGGAAAGGCCTACGCCGCGCAGGTGACGGCCGGGCGTCGCGAAGGGTCAGGACCATCAAACCGGGCGACCAAGGCGGTCGGCATGCACAGCGTGCTCGAGTGGCGCGACGCGCCAGAAACACTGCGTTACCAGACCGAACGGATCCGCCACCTGCACGTCGCCGTTTTTCCGACTTTCCTCGGCCTGTACCACCCCGGTTGGGACGTCACCAACTACCGCATCCTGCGCCCCGAGGGTGTGGGGCTCACGCGCGTAGTCAATTACGTGCTCGGGCCGGCCGGGATCAGCACCGAGGACAAGAAGGCACTGGCCGAGCGCTTCCATTATTCCTACGGACCGGGCGGGCGCATTGGTCTGGATGACGTGCGCGTGTTCGAGCACCTCCAGCGGGGGCTGCAGGCGAACGCCGGACCGCTGCTGCTCACGCGCGGGATACACACTGCCGGCAACGTAGGGGGAGCGGCCGATGAGCACAACATACGCAATTTCTGGCGCACCTGGGGCAGGTTCATGGAGCACGCGCAACCGGGCAGCGCATGAAGACGATGAACGCGACGATGAATGCGACGATAAACGCGACGATGAACGCGGCGATGAATCCGACGATGAATGCGACGATGAATACCGACATCAACGTCCTGTTCGACAGTTACGTGCGCTTCCTGGACGACGATCGCTTCGACGAATGGCTGGACCTGTTCGCCGACGACGGTTACTACGGCGTGATCACGCATCGCGACTATGCACTCGACACGAACTACGTGATCGTCGGCGAGCGCAAGTCCAAGCTCGCCGACCGGGTACGCTCGGGTGCGCGGCTGGACCGGCATCGCAAACTCCACCTGCTGACCGCGGTCACCCGGTCTCGCGCCGGCCCGGGTCCGGACGCGACTGCAAATTTCGCCCTGTTCAGGAACGGCGTGCCCACCTTCTGCGGCCGCTACCTTGCCTGGCTGAGCGAGGCGGGCGGGGGCCTGCGCATCCGCAAGTGGATGGTAGTGCTCGACAATGACACAATCAGCGAAGTCATCTTCCTGCCGATCTGACTGGATCGCGACAGTCGCACAACCCCTAGATTGGTTCTTGAGTGGTTCATCACACGGAGATCATCCATGACCGGACGCATCGATTCGAAACTGAAAGAACTGAACCTGACGTTGCCCGGTGCGGCAGCGGCGTTCGCCACGTATACCCCGTGGAAGGTTCACCGCGGGATCGCCTACATATCCGGCCAGGGGCCGCTGATCGACGGCAAACCGGTCGCGGAGTTCTGCGGAAAAGTGGGACGCGACGTCACGCCGGATCAGGGCAGGCGCGCCGCAGAACTCACCGCTCTGAACATTCTCGCGCAGCTGCGTCTTGCCTGCGGCGGTGACCTCGATCGGGTAAGCGAGTGTCTTCAGCTTGCCGGCTACGTCAACTGTGTGGATGACTTCAAGGAAAGTCCGGCGGTCGTGAACGGCGCTTCTAAACTCATCGTCGACGTGCTGGGGCAGGCGGGTATGCATTCGCGTCTCGCCGTGTGCTGCAACGCGTTACCGTTCGGGATAGCGGTCGAGATTTCCGCTATTTTCGCCATCGACTGAAGTCTCGAAACGATGTGGCGCCGAGCCGTAGTGGACCGGGACTGGCCCGAGCGAATGTTCCGCAAGCTGAACGTTCAGCTTGCCGGTCGGTGATCAGGGTCGTGCGAACCGCTCCGCCCGGTACGGCGCCATGTCGATGTCGCCCTCGCGTCCCGCCGCCAGATCCGCAACCAGCTGTGCGCTCACCGCGCCCAGGGTCAGCCCCAGCATGCCGTGGCCGAAATTGAAGTAGATGTTGCGGTGCTGCGTTGATCGCCCGATCACCGGCACCGAATCGGGCATGCCGGGCCGGTGCCCCATCCAGCGGCTGGTCACTTCACCCGGGAAGCCGGGCAGAAGCGCCTGGGCGAGCTTGATGAAAAGGTCGGCGCGCGCGTAGTTCGGCGGCGCGTCCAGGCTGGCGAGTTCGATCAGACCCGCGGCACGCAGTCCTTCCTCCATCGGCGTGACGGCGAAATGCATGTCGCCGTCGATCACCACGCCGTTCAGATGCACCGCGCCATGGGGCACCATGATGTGATAGCCGCGCCAGGTCTCCAGCGGCACCGGCGCGCCGACGCTCCTGCTGAAAGCGCCGGACCAGGCGCCTGCGCAGATCACCAGATGTTCAGCGGCAAGTTCTCCCTCTGCGGTGGCGAGCAGCGCGCCCCCCGTCCCGTCCGGCCGCGCGGCGCGCACATCCGCGCGCAGCATGCGGCCGCCCTTGCGCGCGAACAGTGCGGCCAGGCTTTGCACCAGGCGTAGCGGATTGACGGTGTAGGCGCTCGCGCTCTGGTAATGGGCGTAGCGGTACGCGGGCGCAAGCGCCGGTTCCATTTCGCGCACAGCATCGCCTTCGAGTTCTTCCACCGGCACGCCGAAGCGCCGGCGCAGGTTCATTTCCCACTGCGCCGCTTCAAATGTCGCGCGCGAGCGATAGACGTAGAGTTCGCCGCGCGCACGCACGAGCGTCCCGGCGCCGGCTTCCTCCAGCAGCGGTGCATAGGCTTTGCGCGCCGAGAGCGAGAGCGGGGCGAGGGCACGGCTCGCCGCTTCGGCCCGGTCGGGGCGCGAGGCCGCGGCCATGCGCATCAGCCATGGCAGCAGCCGCGGCAGGTAACGCCAGCGGATCACCAGCGGACCGTCTGGATCGAGCAGCATGCCCGGCGCCTTGCCGACGATGCCCGGCGTGGCGAGCGGCACGCAGCCTCCCGTATGGATGATGCCCGCATTGCCGTAGGAGCAGCCGCGCCCGGGTTCGTCCCGATCGATCAGCGTCACGCTCCAGCCATCCCGCTGCAACGCGAGCGCGGTGCACACGCCCACAATGCCGGCGCCGAGGACGGTGCAATGCCTGTTCACGACTTGCGGTTCATGCGCCTGACGCGCGATCCAGGGCAGCGATCAGGCCAGTGCGATACACTCGACTTCGATGTCGAATTCCATGGGCCAGGAGCCCACGGTGACAAAGGTGCGCGCCGGTTGGTTGGTCTTGAAGTACTGCTTGTAGATTTCGTTGACGGTGCCGAAATAGGCGGCGTTGGAAATGTAGATGCGCACGCTCACCACCTGGTCCAGCGACGAACCGGCGCTCTTCAGCGCGTGTTTGACCGCGTTCAGCGAACCTTTGGTCTGCTTGACGATGTCGCCCTTGATCATCTTGCCGGTCTTCGGGTCCATCGGCGGCAGTCCCGAGAGAAACAGGAATCCGTTAGCCCGCACCACCGCGGAGATGGGTACTTTGGCGGCGATCAGTCCGTCCGATATGCCGGGAACGTGCACGATTTCTTTTTTTGCCATGGTGGTGCCTTTCGTCTGAAGTTATGTAAGCGGTCAGGATCGGGAAATCCTGCGACATGATCTCATGGCTTGTCGTTGCCGATGCGCGTTGCCGATGCGCGTTGCAGATGCGCGTTGCAGATGCGCGTTGCCGATGTGTGTTGGCGCGCGCGCAGGCAATATGACAATATTCACGTTCATCGGGACTCCGCGCAACTGGAGTCCTGGCGGAAGGACAACAGGACAGCTTCGGCCGAACCATCAAACCGGGAGAAAATGCGGTGGCAAACACGCGCGGCAGCATCAGGAAGCAGAAGACATTTCGCGAGCAGCTGGAGGCGGCAGTGCTGAAGCGGCACTGCGCCAACCATCCGATGACCTTGAAGTGGGCGCGCGGCGAATTGAGCCGCAACGCGTGCATGGGCTGGGCGGTGGAACACTATCACTGGGTCAGCAAGATGAACCCCGCGGCCCTGTCCGTCTGCGTGAATGCCCCCCTCGATGTCGTCCAGTTCATGCTGGCCAACGTGGCCGAGGAGAATGACCCCAAGCATTCGCACCTGGACATCGTCTTGAGGTTCGGCAAGGCGAACGGCGCCAATATCGACAAGATCAAGAAGGGGCGCGGCCTGCCGAGCACGGAGTCGTGGGTCCGCTTCCTGCTCGATGCGGCCAAAAGCGATCCCTGGATCATCGGCGTCGCCGCGCTCACCATAGGCACCGAATCGCAGTCGCCGCTGCTCTACAGCAGGTTGCTTCCGGCGCTGCGCAAGATCTACAAATACCCGGAGCGCGACATCGAGCACTTCTGGCTGCACGTCGGCGCCGACGAGGTGCACGGCGGGCGCGCCTTCAAGGCGCTGGAACGGCATTGCACGACCAAGGCGCTGAAGGACCTCGCGCTGCACTGGGCCTACGAGAGCGCGCGCATGCGCTGGTTCTATTTCGACGGCATCTACCAGCACTATGAGCTCGGGTACAACCTCGCAGACCGCTAGTGCCAACCAGCAGCGACCGGTAACAGCCGGCAGTCGCCGAACCATGCGACACATCCTCATGCTGGCATTGTGTTGCGCGCCGGGCTGGCTGGCGGTCCCGGCGCACGCCCAGGGGACGGCGACGGCGTATCCGGTCCGTCCGGTGCGGTTCATCGTGGCCAATGCGGCGGGCGGACTGGTGGACACGATCGCGCGCACCATCGCGCAGCACCTGTCGGAGCGCCTCGGACAGCCGGTGGTGGTGGACAACCGGCCGGGCGCGAGCGAGGCGATTGCGGCCGAGACGACCGCCAAGGCCCCCGCGGATGGCCATACCCTGCTCATGGCTTCGGAAGCGGCCATGGTATTCAACCCCATCCTGAACCGGAAACTCCCCTATAACCCGCAGCGCGATTTCACGCCGATCACGGCCGTGGCCGAGTCGTTCTTTTACCTGGTTGTGAACCCCGCGGTCCCGGCGCAGTCGGTTGCCGAGCTGATTGCCGTGGCCCGATCGCGCCCGGACAAGCTCACCTTCGGCTCGCTCGGCATCGGCACGATGCAACACCTGCTCGGTGAATTGCTGCAGGCGAACGCGAAGCTGACACTGCTGCATGTACCGTACAAAAGCAGCGGGGCCGCGGTCATCGATCTGGTGTCCGGCAGGATCGACATGATGTTCCAGGGTGGTGGCGGCACGCTTGCCCACATCCGCAGCGGCAAGCTGCGGGCGCTGGGGACGACCAGCCCCATTCGTCCCGAAGGCCTGCAGAATATTCCGCCCATGACCAAAACCGGCGTGCCGGACTTCGACGTGCCCTCGTCATGGTTCGGCATCTCCGGGCCGGCTGACCTGCCGCGAGCCATTGTCGAGCGGCTGAATCGAGACATAGGCGAGCTGCTGCGCGCGCCGGAAACGCGCGAAAAACTGGCGCCGCTCGGCATCAATCTGGCGCCGGGCACGGCCGAAGCCATGGGCGAGCGGATCCGCCGGGATCATGCATTCTGGAGCCGGGTGATACGCGACGCGCGCATCGAACCCGAGTGACAAACCGTCTGGACGGAGCACCGATGAAGGCCTTGCGACGCATGCTGCTGCTGTCACTCGTGGTTCCGTTTGCGTTCGCGGCGGCGTTCCGCTCCGGCGCGCTGCCTGCGCAGAGCGGCGATTACCCGGCCAGGCCGGCGCGGGTCATCGTGCCCTTCTCCGCGGGCGGACTCGGCGACACGGTGGCAAGAGGCGTCGCGCAGCACCTGTCGGAGAAACTGGGACAGCCCTTCGTGGTGGACAACCGTCCCGGCGCGAGCGAGATCATCGCCACCGAGCTGGTCGCCAAATCGCCGGCGGACGGCTACACACTGCTGCAACTCACCGCGGTGGGAACGGTATTCAACCCGATCACGAAGAAGAACCTCTCCTACGATCCGCTGCGGGACCTGGCGCCGGTCGCGCTGTTGTTCGAGTCCCCTTTTTACCTCGTGGTGAATCCGCAGGTGCAGGCCACCTCGGTCAGGGAACTGATCGCCCTGGCGCGGGCGAACCCGGGCAAGCTTTCGTTTGCCTCCATCGGCAGCGGATCGCTGCAGCACCTGCTCGCGGAAATGTTCAAGGCCAGGGCGAATCTGGACCTGCTGCATGTGCCCTACAAGGCGAGCGGCCCGGCGGAAGTGGATCTGGTGGCGGGCCGCATCGATCTCATGTTCCAGGGCGGCGGCGGAACGCTCAACCACCTGCGCAGCGGCAAGCTGCGCGGGCTGGCGGCGACGAGCGCGAACCGTGCCGCGCAGGCGCCGTCCCTGCCGACCATGATCGAATCGGGCTTCGGCGACTTCAATGCCGTCTCCTGGTTCGGCATCTTCGCGCCGGCG
Organism: Betaproteobacteria bacterium; assembly: GCA_009693435.1. The sequence goes on from SHXF01000004.1 coordinate 54,599, forward strand.
GGCGTGCCGCGGCCCATCATCGAGCGCCTCAATCGCGAAATCGGGGACTACATGAAGTCGCCGGAGGCGCGCAGCCGGTTCGCGCCGCAAGGCATAGAGGTGGTCCACACCACGCCCGAGGGACTCACCGAGCGAATCCGCAGGGAAGGTCCGTTCTGGACCAGGGTGATACGGGACGCGGGCATACAGCCGGAGTGAGTAGCCGGCGCAAACTCAGGCCCGCCTCAATGATATGATTCGGGCGACTTGAAATGGTCAAAACGGTAGCGGTGGCGCGGCAGACGACAGTGGCGCGATCCACAGGCGATTCCAGACACGGTTCGAACAGGGAGAAAATCCATGGCACGTTTTATCGGGGTAGCATTTTCGGCCGGCCTGCTGGCGATAGGCACGCTGGCAATGAGCGCCGGCGCGTCGGCGCAGGAAGCGCGCTTGCGGCTGGTGAGTTTCCTGCCGGGCAATGCGAGTTTCGGCATTCCCGCCAAGCGCTGGGTGGACGAACTCAACCGCCGCGGCAAGGGCGTGCTGCAGGTCGACTTTGTCGGCCCGGAAGCGGTGCCGGTGCCAGAGCAGGCCAACGCCGTAAAGACGGGTGTGGTCGACCTGCACTCGGGGCCGCCGACGTTTTATCGAGGCTCGCTCATCGAGGGCGAGACGCTGTCGCTCTCGGAGACGTCGATACCGGAGCTCAAGAAAAACGGCGTCTGGGATACCCTGAACAAGCTGCACGCCGAAAAATTGAACGTGATGCTGCTCACCGGATTCGGCGACGGGGTGCGCTTCCACATTTACACCACCAAGGCCGCCAATACCGCCGACAAGGTCAAGCCCTTCGCGGGATTCACCCTGCGCAGCCCGCCCATCTACAAGGTATTTTTCGAATCGCTGGGCGCGCAGGTGGTGTCGACCGCGCCGGGCGAGGTGTACACGGCGCTGGAGCGCGGCATGGTCCAGGGCTACGGCTGGCCGCTGTGGGGCATCAAGGACTTCGGCTGGATCAAGCTGACCAAGTTCCGCTACGACCCGGGGTTCTATAACGTCTCGGTCAACATCATGATCAACCTGGATCGCTACAAGAAACTCGACAAGAAGCAACAGGACCTGATCGGCCAGATGGCAACCTGGATGGATACCGAGTGGCCGAAGTGGCGCGCTGAATTCGAGGCGCAGGAGGAGAAAATCCAGAAGGACGGCAACGTGCAGGTGGTTAGCCTCGGACCGGACCTGCGCACGCGCGCCCATACGGCATTCTGGACCGAACTCGAAACGGCCAGTCCGAAGATTGTCCCCGGCCTGAAAAAACTGATGACCAAATAAGGGTCCGCGAACCGCCTTGCGCCGCTCAAGTGCTGCCTTGCTCCTGAGTTGAATGGCGCAGGCGTGAATCGCCTCTACGCCGGTTACGGCAGGCTGCTCGATGCCTGCGGCGCAATCAGCGCGTTTTTGGTGTTCGCCGCCGCGGCGATGGTCACCGCGAACGTGCTGTTGCGCAATACCGTCGGATCACGCGTGCCGGGCGATGTCGAGTTGTCCGAGTACGCCATGCTGCTGATCACGGCCTTCGCCGCGCCCTGGCTGCTGCGCCAGGGTCAGCACGTGCGCATCGACCTGCTGCTGCAGAAACTTCCCCATGGCGTGGCTTGGGTATGCGAGCTGATTTGCGACGCGCTCGGGATTGTGGTTTCGATGCTGATGACCTGGTACGGCGTGCGCGTGATGCTGGCGAGCATGGCGAGCGGCACCCGCATCGTCAAGGAATTCGTCATTCCGGAGTGGTGGACCTTGTGGCCCCTGCCGCTGATGTTCGCCTTGCTCGCGATCGAATTCGTGTTCCGCTTCAATCGCGTCCTGTCGGGTCCGCGGGTGCCACGCCAGGAGGGTGCGGTCCTCTAGGGCCGGCTGCGGGATGGACTGGATCACCACGCTTACCCTGCTGCTGGTCGGCATCCTTGCCCTGATGGCGCTGGGCGTGCCGGTGGCCGTGGCTTTCATCACGGTCAACATCTTCGGCGCATTTTTCCTGCTGGGTGGCGACAAGGGCATTGCGCAACTGGCGCGCAACATGGCCACCTCGGTGGCGAATTTCGCGTTTACACCCATCCCGCTGTTTGTCCTGATGGGGGAAATCCTGTTCCGCACCGGGCTGGCGATCAAGGCGATCGACGCGGTCGCGCTCCTCATCAACCGCGTGCCCGGCCGCCTCGCCGTCATCGCGCTCGTGGCCGGCACGATTTTTTCGGCCATTTCCGGTTCCACCATTGCCACCACCGCCATGCTGGGCTCGCTGCTGCTGCCGGAGATGCTCAAGCGCGGCTACGACCGCAGCATCGCCATGGGTCCCATCATGGCGATAGGTGGCGTGGACATGCTCATACCGCCCTCGGGTCTGGCCGTGCTGCTGGGCGGGCTCGCGGGCATCGCCATTGCCGACCTGCTCATCGCCGGCATCATTCCGGGCCTCATTCTCAGCACGATTTTCATCGGATATATTGTTCTTCGCGCCTGGCTGAACCCGGCACTGGCGCCCGCGGCCGAGGCAACGACCCTGACCGGATGGGCGCGCTGGAAACCCTTTACCCTGCACGTGCTGCCGCTGGTGGTGATCATCGGCCTGGTGATAGGCAGCATGGTGCTGGGTTGGGCCACGCCCACCGAATCGGCCGCCGTCGGCTGCGCCACCACCGCTGTCCTGGCCGTGTGCTACCGGCAACTCACCTGGAAGTCGGTAAAGCAGGCGCTGAGCGGGACCGCCGGGATCACCGGCATGATCATGTTCATCATCCTCGGCGCCACCACGTTCTCGCAGATCCTCGCATTCTCCGGGGCGACCGGCGGCATCATCCAGCTGGTCACCGAGGCGCAGATGCCGACCATGCTGGTCATCGTCGGCATGCTGCTGATCCTGCTGTTCCTCGGCCTGTTCATCGATCAGGCGAGCATCATGATGCTGACGGTGCCGCTGTTCATGCCGCTCATCATCCACATGAAGGTGGATACGGTCTGGTTCGGCATCCTCTTCCTGATGTGCATGCAGATCGGCCTCCTGTCGCCGCCCTTCGGCTTGCTGCTGTTCACGATGAAGAGCGTGGCGCCCGCGGAAATCACCATGTCCGACATCATCAACGCGGCCATGCCCTACATCATCTTCGGCTTGATTCTCACGGTCGTGATCCTGTTCGTGCCGGGTATCGCGACCTGGCTGCCGACGGTGCTGGGGCGGTAAGGGCACACAAGCCAGCTTTACAGCAAACTTGCTAGCTGGTAAACTTGTTCAATGAAAACAACGCTAGATTTACCCGACGAATTACTTCGGGAAGTGAAAATGCGCGCTGTCATGCAGGGGCGGACGGTGAAGGATCTTGTCGCTGAAATCCTCAGGCAAGGGCTCGGCATCGCACCACCAAGGCAGCCGGAAAAGCCTCCGATCGGTTCCCGGGTGGAGATCGGGGAAAGCGGGCTGCCGCTGATTCGTTGTCGTCCCGATGCTTTGGCCACCCGGATGAGTGTGGAAGCGTTGCTCAAGCTCGAACAGGAAGCCCAGGCCGAAGAGGATTCGAGGCGTGCCGGGCGCCCTTCTTGATACGAGTGTCTGGATCGCCGCGATATTCACCGCACATCCATTTCATGAACCAGCCCGGAGGATCTTGAAGCAGGCAACACCCGCCGATCCCGCGGTCTTCTGCCGCGCGACACAGCAAAGTTTTCTTCGTCTGGCCTCAACGCCCGCATTGTTGAAAGCCTACGGTGCGGAGAGTCTGAGCAATCGCGATGCCTTGTTGGCGTTCAATACATTGATGGCGCTGACTCAAGTCCGTGAACGGGAGGAACCATCCGGCGTGTGCGCACTCTGGCATCGGATGGCATCCCGCGACACGGCATCACCGAAGGTATGGATGGATGCCTATCTGGCCGCGTTTGCGATAACGGCGGGGTTGCGCATGGTCACCCTGGATCGGGATTTCAGGAACTTTGCGACGCATGGGCTCGATTGCGTCTTGATCGAACTGCCAAAGCACTGAACTGAGCCGTGGCAATGCTGCCCGTCACCCGATAGTGCTGGGGCGGCAAGGGCGGTGCGCATCCTTATTCTGGCTATACTGTACAAATTGGCTACTTTTAAGGAATGCACCCATGATCACTGTCACCTCCGTGGAAGCCCAGAACCGTTTTGGCCAATTGCTGGACACGGTCCAGCGCGAGCCGGTCACCATCACCCGCCATGGGCGCGTAGCGGCGTTCATGGTGTCGCCGCAAGACATGGACGAACTCAACAACGCGCGCAGCAAGCGCAGCAAGGCGGTGGCCGAGTTCGATGCGTGGAGCCGGCGTGCCAGTCAGAAGACCTTGCCAGCGGCGGCCGAGCTGACTGACGAAGACATTGTCAGGCTGGTTCATGAGTCGCGATGAGCGCCCCGCGGCGTGTGGTGTTCGACACCAGCACGCTGGTCGGTGCGGCATTGCAGGTGGGATCTGTACCGCATCGTGCGCTGACCCACGCTTTATCCGCGGGGGTGGTGTTTGCTTCTGAGTCAACGCTGGCCGAATTGGATCAGGTGTTGTTGCGTCCCAAGTTCAATCGCTACGCGCTACTCGATGTGCGAAGGGATTTCGCGGCCACATTGCGCCGGCTCGTTTCCCTGGTTGCGGTATCCGAGGCCGAGGAATCCAATGTTCACCCACCCTGCCGTGATCCCAAGGACAATAAATTTCTGGCGTTGGTCAAGGTGTGCGAGGCCGATGCACTGATTGGCAGTGATTCCGATCTGCTGGTCATGCACCCATGGCACGGTGTGCCAATCCTGACACCATCGGCCTATGTTGCATTGACGAGCGCATGAGGCTGCACGGCGAAGTCATTTTCGGGTCCGTTTGCGGAGTGAACTCAGCCCGGATACTACGTGGCAAGAGAGTACTGAGCCAAGGTGAAGCTGCCCCTCACCCGATGGTCGAAGTGATGAACGGGTAGTGCACATTGCCGCCCGAGAACGGCGGGAACTTCCGGTAATCGGCGCGCATATCTGCGAGCGCAGGCGACACCAGCGACGCTGCCAGCGCGGCCGGACTGTCGAACACCGGCTTGTTCCGCTGCATGTGATTGACGCGGGTCCAGGGCATGCTGTCGAACCAGTCGACGCGCGTGAACATTTCTATTTCGCGTATTCCCGGCATGAACATCATCAGTTGCGGATGGTGCGTCAGGTAGTACCTGAGCCAGGCGTTCAGGTCCTCCGCCTGTCCGGGGTAGTGGACCAGGTAACTGCAGCGTGTCTCGTTCGCCGCCCGCTCGCGCGGCTCCAGCACCGGGAACGAGCGAGTGATCATCGCCTGTTGCGTCACGACCGTACCGCGCAGGCTCGGCCATGCATCAGGCGCCGCCAGCGCCTGCAGATGACCCGCCGCGCCGATCACCGCCTCGAGTGCCTCGATATTGGCAAAATACAATTGCAGGCCGAACTGCGGTGGCGGTCCGTCGCTGTTGAAGGGTCCGTCCGCTGTAGTGGGCGTGAACAGGTGCGCTTTCATCAGGCCGGGTGTGCGCCTGAGGATGTCGCTGATGCCCGCCTTGTCCGTCTCGCCGATGCGCTTGTCGGGCTGCGCCTGGTTCTCGAACAACACGAAGTAGGAAATTGTCATAATGGGCGTGTCGCAGTCATGTCGCAGTCAGTTTGGCGAGTCGTAAACCCCGGAATCGAAGTCAATCCACAGGCGCACCACATGTTAACGGGATTTGGCTGGAAGGCCCGCATCGGACAACTCTACCCCTCCGGCGGGTTGTGCGAACACGAACCGCAGCGCATGGCCCCGCCGGGTGTGGAGTTCCTCACGACGCGCCTCGCCTTCCGCCACGCGCGCCTGGAGGATGATGCCGCGCTGGTGAACGGCATGGAAGCTCATGCGCAGTTGCTGGCAGACGCGAAGGTCGGCCTGATCGCGTTCAACTGCACCGCCGCCAGCCTGGTGGTCGGACCGCAGGCGATCAACGACAGAATCCTCGCGGCCACGGGCATACGATCGACCACGACCATAGAAGCGGTCATGGCCGCGCTGGATGCGGCGGGCTTGCGCCGTCTTGCATTGATGACGGCCTACGTCCCGGAAGTGGTTGCGGCGGAAACGACCTTTTTCGCGGAACGAGGCTGGACCGTCGCCGCGCACGCCGGCGTGCCCTGCACCGACCCGGTCACGCAGGGCGAGATCCCGCCGCAACGCTGGCTGGAACTGGCCCGCACGCTGCACGGCACCGGGTGCGACGGATTGCTCATCAGTTGCGCCGGCATCCAGCTCTCGCCGGTGCTGGGGCAGATCGAGCGGGAATTCGGCAAGCCGGTGATTGCCAGCAATCAGGCTTTGCTGTGGCACTGCCTGCGCCTGCTGGGCCTGCCCGAACGCAGCGCCGGCTTCGGCGCGCTGCTCGAAGGAAAGTTCGATCCGCCATCGCCCGCTTGATGCGCCTTTACTGAGGGGTCGCCTATTTAGGCGACAAAACCAAGCTAGAGTCAGTCGTGAACCATGACGATGCTGTCGCCTAAGTTCACGACTTGTGTGTAACGCGAACGGTAAAACGGACATACTTCGATCATGCAGTCATTGCCTCCCTACAATGAAATGGTGCGGCCGGATGCGGTGCATCGCGCTGTCTATGCCGATGCGAGTGTGTTCGCCGCCGAGCAGGAGCGGATTTTCCGGCGCACCTGGCTGTATGTCGGCCATGAGAGCGAAGTGCCGGAACCCGGCGATTACATCCTCACGCGCCTGGCGCTGGACGAAGTCATGCTGGTGCGCCAGCCCGACCGTTCGCTTGCGCTATTGCACAACCGCTGCGCCCACCGTGGCGCGCGCATCGCCGTCACTCCCCGCGGCAACGTGCGCGCATTCCATTGCGCCTACCACGCCTGGAGTTCCGCGCTCGATGGCGCCCTCCTGGGCGTGCCGCACTCCGGAAATGCACGTGCAGATTCCCGCTGCGCGCACCCACCACCATGTCGGGTCGATGCGCGCCAGCGCCCCGCAAGCGGCGCTCGTGGACGTGGAATCGATGCTGATCCTCGCTTTGTCGCGCTCGGGGTCGGTGGAGTGGTTCAGCGCGCGCTGCAGCCATCGTCTGCGTCGCACCGAAGCGGGCCTGAAGATCGCCAGCAAACGCGTCGACCTGATCAATTGCGATGAACCGCTGCGCGCCATCGCCTTGCCGTTCTAGCGGCGACGCACCGAACATTCCGGAGCCATAGCGAATGAAGCACAACCTGCTGTTCTCGCCGTTTCGACTGCGCGGACTGGATCTTCCCAACCGCATCGTGTTCGGCCCGATGTGCCAGTACGCCGCCAGCGACGGCGTCGCTGGCGACTGGCACATTGCCCACCTCGGTAATTTTTCGATGTCCGGCGCCGGCCTCATCATTACCGAGGCGACGGCGGTGGAACCCAAAGGGCGCATATCCAACCTGTGCCTGGGCCTGTATTCGGATGCCGGCGAAGCGGCTTTGAAGCGCGTGGTGAGATTCTGCAGGGAGTACGGCACGGCGCGCATCGGCGTGCAACTGGCCCACGCTGGACGCAAGGGCGCGGTCAGCGCGTCTTTCGCGGCGCGGCGCGCACTCCATCAGGATGAAGGCTGGTGGCAGCCCGAGCACATGGACTGGCTGGCGGAGCAGGCGCGCAAGGCGATGCAGCGATGAGCCGCAGGCGAGGTCAGCTGGCCGCCCTGCCGCTCAGCATCGCCACCGGCAACTATGACCGGGTGCGGGGAATCATCGACGGCCGGGTGCCGATCGAAGGCTGCGACGTCAGCTACATGCCGATGAGCATGGAGGAGGGCTTTTACCGCGCCGCCACCCACCACGAATTCGACGTCGCCGAACTCTCCGGCTCGAGCTATATCGTCGCCCGCTCGCGCGGCATCGACGATTACATCGCGGTGCCGGTGTTCCTGTCGCGCATGTTTCGCCACTCCGCGATTTACGTGCGCAGCGACGCCGGCATCGCGCGACCCGAAGACCTGCGCGGCCGCGAAGTCGGCGTGCCGGTCTATGCGATGACCGCCGCACTGTGGGCGCGCGGCATGCTGGAGGAGGACTACGGCGTGACGCCCTCAGCCATCACCTGGCTCACCGGCGGGTTGGAGCAGCCGGGCCGCTACGGAAAATTTCCGCTCAACCTCCCGCCCGACATCACGGTGCGCCCCATACCGGGCGACCGCGCGTTGTCCGACATGCTGGCCAAAGGAGAAATCGGCGCGCTGATGTCGGCGCGCGCCCCCTCGTGTTTTCAGCAGGGCATGCCGGGAATCAGGCGGCTCTTTCCCGACTACCGCGCGGCCGAAATCGCCTGGTATCGCAAGACGGGCTTGTTTCCCATCATGCACATGCTGGGCATCCGGCGCGCGCTTGCGGAGCGCCATCCCTGGTTGCCGGCCAGCGTGCTGAAGGCCTACATCGAGGCGAAGCGCCTGTGCATGGAAGAGATGAACGACGTCACCGCGCTGCGGGCGACGGTCCCATGGCTGATTCCCGAAATGGAAGAAACGCGCGCGCTGATGGGCGATGATTTCTGGCGCTATGGCTTCAAGGCGAATCTGAAGGAACTGGAAGTCATGACCCGCTGGTCGCTGCGCCAGGGCCTGGCGGCACGCGCCGTGACGCCGGAGGAACTGTTTTTTCCGTCGACCTTGGAGTCGGCGCGGGTCTGACAGTCTCAGGGCTCTATATCGATTTTCGCATCGCGCACCACCTGCTTCCAGCGCGCAAAATCCCGCCGCACGATCTCGCCGAATTCCGCGGCGGTTGCGGTGGCGGGGATGAACTGCATGGAACGCATTTTTTCATCCTGCGCGTTCACCGACGAGGTGATGGCGGCGCTCAACCTGGCCACGATGTCCATGGTCGCGGGAAAACCACCGGTATTCGGCGCGCTGAAGCTGCGCCCTACGACTGCGCTGTGCGGTAATGATAGTGCCACCGCTCGGCGGCTGTTCTCTCGTCTTGGTTCAAACTCGTCCTGGTTCAAACTCGTCTTGGTTCAATAGGGTAGCTAACGACACATCAGATTGAATCGATTGAATCGCAACCACATGGGAGTCTGGCCCCCTATCCCGCCATCCTCGCTCTGCCTGGAACAGAGGGCCGGTTGATTCCCCGTTGCAGAGCAATTCGAGCTTGCCGCCGTATCGAGCTAAGGTAGCATGTGGAGGTCATCTGCGCGAAAAGCGGACGCAGGCCGGTGATGCAGCGTGCGCTCCTTCGGGCGACCCATCACATGAGAAATTCGGGAGATATGGCATGGGCATGATGGTGGACGGCGAATGGAAGGACACCGGGTACAACACCGCGGAGACGCGCGGCCGATTCCAGCGCAGCGAATCGCAGTTCCGTCACTGGATCACACCGGACGGATCGCCCGGTCCCTCGGGCAAGGGCGGCTTTGCGGCCGAAACGGACAGGTACCACTTGTACGTGTCGCTCGCCTGCCCCTGGGCGCACCGCACCCTGCTGTTTCGCGCGCTCAAGGACCTGGAGCCGATGATCACGGTGTCGGTGACACACTGGTTTATGGGAACCGACGGCTGGACCTTCGAACCGGGGCAGGATGTGGCGCCCGACACGGTCAACAACGCGCGCTGCCTGCACGACGTCTACCGCAAGGCAGATCCCGGCTATACCGGTCGCGTCACCGTGCCCGTGCTCTGGGACAAGAAAACCGGCGCGCTGGTCAACAACGAATCCTCCGAGATCATCCGCATGTTCAACAGCGCCTTCGACGGCATCGGAGCGCGCCCGGGCGACTACTACCCGGCCGATCTGCGCCCCGAGATCGATGCGATCAACGCCCGTGTCTACGACACGCTGAATAACGGCGTATACAAATCGGGGTTCGCCACCACTCAGGAAGCCTACGAGGAAGCAGTAGAACCGCTGTTTGCGACCCTGGACTGGCTGGAGGGTTTGCTCTCGACACGACGCTACCTGTGCGGAGATCGCCTGACCGAGGCAGACCTGCGGCTGTTTCCCACGCTGGTGCGTTTCGACCCGGTGTACGTCGGGCACTTCAAATGCAACCTGCGCCGCATCGTCGACTACCCGAACCTCTGGGCCTACACGCGCGAGATCTACCAGATGCCGGGCGTGGCCTCGACGGTGAACATGACCCACAACAGGCGCCACTACTTCGAGAGCCACGAAACGATCAACCCCACGCGCATCGTGCCGCTGGGCCCGAAGATCGATTTCCTGGCGCCCCACGGGCGCGGGTGATCCGGTCCCACGGGCGCGGCTGATCCGGTCCCCACGGGCGCGGCCAGCCAAAACTTTCCGGCGAAGATTAAGCGCCTTGCGAAAAGAGCCTGGCCGCGAGCACGCGAAACCAGAGACGCGCATCAGCCAAGGGCGCTGATAATATCCGTCTTCGAAAAATCGCCGCCCTTGTAGAGCAGCGCTTCGCCGCTGGTCTTGGCGAGCGCGTAGGAAAAACAATCGCCGAAGTTAAGCCCTGCCGGATGGCGTCCCTTACCGAACTCCGAGTATGCCTGCCGTGCAAGATGTGCTTGTTCCTCCGTGACCGGCTCGATCACAAACCCGGCGCGGCGCAAGAAGGTATCGAGCTGGCGGCTGCCGCGGTCTTTCGTCTGTGCTTCCACCACCACGGCTACTTCGACGAAAGTTGCCGCGGAGATTTTGCAGGAGTCCGCTTCACTCATCGCCTTTGCAAATACGGGCGCATCGCGCTCGGCAAACAGAATGGCAAGGATGGCTGAACTATCGACTATCACTTCGGCAGACCCAGCTCGTCATAAAGCAGTCTGGCATGGTCAATCCGCCTGGAAGTCAGGCTCTCGGCGCAGCGCGCTCCGATGGCGAGAAGCTCGGAAGCGCTGGGGCGGTGATGGCGTTTGACGCGTTCCAATCGCTCCTGGATGGCGAGGGTCACGGCCCTGGTCATGGATTCGCCCGTCGCCTTGGCGAGCGCGGCGGCGAGTTGGTGTGTTTCAGGATCTTTGATATTCAGGGACATGATTATTGATGGTGGAAAATGTTCAACCTTTCTACCTTATCCGATCCGATCTGTTGCTTCAAGGTCTACTGTTGGATGTTCGCGCGTCACTTGGGTGTCGTCCATTTATTTCTGAATATACGAAACTGATAGACTTCACTCCACGAAACACTTAAAATTTCGTAAAAACGATAACATAAATCTTGGTAAAGAAGTTCTTCATAAATTTTCGGTATAACGAAATTATGAGACGTCTAAGCAATCCTGTTGCCCCCGATTCCCCCCATGTAGATTCATTGATCACCCTGGGTCAGATAGTGCGTGCCCGTCGCCTCGCAAGCGGGTTGCGCATTGATGATGCCGCAGCCCTCTGCGCCGTTTCGGTGGATCTCATGTCCCGCCTGGAAAATGGCCACGCGGGGGTGTCCAGCGCTCGCTTGCTCAGGGTATTCGATGCCTTGGGTCTGGCGATGTTTGTACTGGACAAGGAGAGTATCCCCGCGGCCCTCAAAGCCCCGAGGCATAAAGAGACGCCCCCCGGGTGACCGATCGTCATGCACTGTCGGTATTTGACGCCAACATTTGCATTGGCACGGTCGCCTACGAGGCGCTCGATGAACGCTTTTCCTTCGAGTATGCAAACGAATGGCGCGACTTTGAAGGCGCATATCCGTTGTCGCCGCACTTCCCGCTGGCGGGCGGAGATGCTGTTCAGGGAAGCGTGCGCCGCTTCATCGAGAATCTGCTGCCCGAAGGCCGCGCGCTGGACATTGTTTCGCTCACCTACCAGGTGGCGCGGAACAATGTCTTCGGTCTTATCCGGGAACTGGGACGCGAGACCGCCGGTGCGCTCTCGTTTCTGCCTGTAGGCGAATCGCCTGAAACGCAGCAAACCACGTGCCGCGAAATCACCCGCGATGAACTCGCGCGCCGCATTGCCGGGCGCGCGCAACTGCCGTTTTCCGTCTGGGACGGCCGTATGCGCATGTCCATTGCCGGTTACCAGGACAAGTTGCCGGTCTTTATCGACGATGAGGGACGGTTGTATCTCGTCGAGGGGCAGCTTGCGTCCACCCACATCCTCAAACCCGAGCCTGCGCTGGACAATCTGCCGATGCTGGTCGCCAACGAGCATTACTGCATGGGCCTTGCGAAGCGCCTCGGACTTCCGGTTGCGAACACCACGCTGATGCGCGTGCCCGAGCCGGTGCTGGCGGTCGAACGGTTCGACCGCGTGAAAAGCGCCGGCCGGGTGGCGCGCCTGCACATCATCGACGCCTGCCAGGCGCTCAATCTGCCGGTTGCGTACAAATACGAGCGCAACTTCGGCTCGGGCCGCGACGTGCGTCACATTCGCGACGGGGTGAGCTTCGAAAGTTTGTTCTCGATCAGCGAGCACACCATCCGCAAAGCTTCGACCCGCCAGATGCTGGCGCGCTGGGCGCTGTTTCAGTACCTCATCGGCAATTGCGATGCGCACGGCAAGAACCTGTCGTTCTTCTGCCTCGGCGACGGACTTGCCATGGCGCCGTTCTACGATCTGGTGAGCGTGGTGCAGTACCCCGGGCTCGACCATGAACTGTCGATGGCCTTTGGCGACGAATTCCGCCTCGATGACGTGAGCTCGTTTGCGTGGGCGGATTTTGCCCGGCGCACCGCGCTGCAACGACCGTTCCTCGGACGGGAGATGAAACGCCTGGCCCGGGCAGCGCAAGCTGCCGCCGGCGCCCAGGCTGCGATGCCCGACTACGAGGGCGCGGAGCGCGATTTCGTGCAGCGCATTGAAGCGACAGTGAAGGCACAAGCGGAAAAGCTGCTTGCGGCGATCTCGCCGATGCTCGCGATCGATGCGGCGTTGCTCGGGCCTGGAGCGGCTGCCTGAAATCTGGTTGGGTCTCCGGCATGCTGGAGTTGGCTTCAGTGGCTGCGCCGCAGATCGAATTCGATCGGCCTATCACCCGGCAGATACATGCAGGTGCAAAAACAGGCAAGTGCCGCGATCGCTTCCCTCAGTTCAGCTTCGCGCCCGAGGCCTTGACCACCTCGCCCAGGCGCTTGATTTCCGAGCGGATGAAGGTGGCGAATTCCGCCGGTGTGCTGCCGAGCGGCTCCATGCCCAGTGCGAAGAGCTTCTCGCGCAGGGCGGGCACTTGCAGCAATGCCCGCGTCTCGGCGTTGATGCGGTTGACTATGGCCTCGGGCGTGCCGGCGGGGGCGGCCAGCCCGAACCACGCCGAGACGTCGTATCCGGCAAGGCCCTGGCTCGCGATCGTGGGCATGTCGGGCAGGAGGGCGAGCGGCTTTTCCGAGGTGAGCCCGAGCGCCCTGAGTTTGCCCGCCTTGACCTGGGCAAGTGCGGTGGGCACGCTCGCGAATGTCATGGAGACTTCGCCCGCCAGCGCGGCATTGATGGCGGCGGGCGTCGACTTGTACGGCACGTGCAGCAGCTTCACTCCGGCGAGCTGCATCAGCACTTCGCCCGAGATATGCATCGAGGTGCCGGTGCCGCCCGAGGCGTAACTCAGCTCGCCCGGCTTCCTCTTTGCGAGCGCGACGAGTTCCGCAAGGGTGTTGACACCAAGTGCGGGGGGCACCACCAGCACGTTGGGATTGCCGGCCACCAGCACGATGGGCGCGAAGTCCTTGATCGGGTCGAAAGGCATGTTGGGATAGATGGACGCGTTGGCGCCATGCGTGCTGGAGGAGGCCATCAGCAACGCATGGCCATCCGGCGCCGACCTGGCTACCGCCTCCCCCGCAATGTTGCCGCCGGCCCCGGCGCGGTTTTCGATGATGACGGGTTGGCCCAGCCGCTTGCCAAGTTCCTCGCCCACGATCCGGGTCAGCACGTCGGCCGCCGCCCCCGGGCCGATGGTCACGAAAATATGTATCGCCTTGGCAGGATAGCTTTGCGCGGCAAGCGGCGCCGCGTGAAGCAGGGAGAAAATGGTGATCAGTCCCGATGCAATTCCAGCGTCAAGTCGCGACATACCTGTCTCCCTCGCACATTTCGGTTCGGACTCGCTTCGCTTCGGACTCGCGCCCGATGTGTCGCGCGATAGGGTCGACCTAACTCGTCGACCCAACTCGTCGACCCAACCCGTCGACCTAACTCGTCGACCTAACTCGTCGACCGAACCCGTCGACCGAACCCGTCGACCCAACCCGTCGACCTGACCCGTCGACCCAACCCGTCAAGCTAATCCGGCACGCTAACCCGGCACGCCCAGATGATTGCCGCAATCCCAATCGAATGCAATGGCCTGGCACCGTGCAAGGCTCTTGCCCGTAATGACCGTCGCGCCGAGCGGGCTGCTAGACTCCCGGGCAATTGAAGCAGGTGCGCATAGTTGAATCCAATCGCAATGTCCCTATGAAGCGGCGTGCCCTCGTGATCGGCGGTTCGCTCGGCGGACTTTTCGCGGCCAGTCTGTTGCTTGAACAAGGCTGGGATGTCGACATCTGCGAGCGCGCCGGCGATGAACTCGCGTCGCGCGGCGCCGGCATCGGCACCCATGAGGAGCTGTTCGGCGTGTTGCGCCGGATCGGCGTTGCGATCGACGACAGCATCGGCGTCCGGGTGGCGGACCGCATCTGCCTGGATGGCGCAGGCCGCGCCCTGCATCGCATTCATTGGGGCCGCACCATGAGCGGCTGGTCGCGCATCTACCGCCCCCTGAAGGATCGCTTCCCGGCGGACCGCTGCCACTTCGGCAGGAATTACACCGGCTTTGAGGCAGTCGAGGGCGAGGTCGTCGCGCGCTTCGATGATGGCTCCGAAGCACGGGCCGACCTGCTGATCGGCGCCGATGGCATACGTTCCGCGGTGCGCGCGCAGCTCGTCCCGGGCGCGGATCCCCGCTATGCAGGCTACATCGGCTGGCGCGGCGTGGTCGACGAGCGTGCTATGCCGCGGGACATGCGGGCGCGCCTCGAAACCTGCTACTACTTCGCCCTGCCGCCCGGCGAAATGATGGTGTGCTATCCGGTGCCCGGACCGGGCGACGATGTGAGTGCGGGCTGCCGCTCCTGGAACTATGTCTGGTATCGGGCAACGCGGAGCGAACAGGAACTCCGCGACCTCTGCACCGGCTCCGACGGGCGCCACTACGGCACGGCTATCCCGCCGCCGCTCATCCGCCCGGAGGTGGCCGCGGGCATAAAGGCGGTGGCGCGCGACAGGGTCGCGCCGCAGATCGCCGCGCTGGTCGAACTGTCCCAGCCGTTCTTCCAGGCGATCTTCGATGTCGAGTCGCCGATTATCGCGCTCGGCCGCGTGGTGCTGCTCGGGGACGCGGCGTTCGTGGCGCGCCCTCACCTGGGCATAGGCGTCACCAAAGCCGCGCTCGACGCGTTGTGCCTCGCGCGCTCCATCGAGATCGCCGGCAGCGATCTGGACGCGGCACTCGCGCGCTACCAGCGACTGCGCGGAGATTTCGGGCGGCGCTGCGTTGCGCGCGGCCGGCGCATCGGCGCCTTCATCGAAGCCCGTGCGCGGCCGGAAGCCGGCTGGCCTCCCGAGGCGCTGGATCAAGACCCCGAGCGCCTCATGCGCGAGGTCGGCGCGAGCATTGCGGACATACCGGAGCTCGCGCTCGAAGTCTGAACGCCGGCGCGAATGCCGCTGCGATCGATTGACTCGAGTGACGCGCTACACTTCCCAGTGTAGATGCGGAACACAGCGAACCCTTGGAAATGCGGATCACCGATTACCGGAGCCTCGCAACGCGATGAAGATTGTCTCCCTGCGCGAACGTACCGTGCCCATCGGCTCTGCGATGCGCAACGCCTCGATCGGTTTCGGTGGCATGACCGCGTCGGCGCTGGCGGTGGTCACCGATCGTGTGTTCGATGGCAAACCGCTGGTCGGCTACGCCTTCGATTCCATCGGCCGCTACGCCAAGGGCGGTCTGCTGCGCGAGCGCTTCATACCGCGGCTGCTCGCAGCGGCGCCGGATACGCTGCTCGATTCGGACGGGATCATCGATCCGGATGCCTGCGCCCGCGTGCTGATGCAGGACGAAAAAGAGGGTGGGCACGGCGAGCGGCCCGGTGCGGTCGGGCTGCTGGACGCGGCCTTGTGGGATGCGCGCGCGAAGATGCAGGGACTGCCGCTGTGGCGCGCACTCGCGCAGCACTACGGCACGGTGGCGGCGAGCGGGACGATTCGCGTCTACGGCTCCTGCGGGCATTTCCGGCCGGATGCGCCGGGCAGTCGCGCCACCGACGGTCTGCGCGACGAAGTGCAGCGCGTGGCGGACGCCGGCTACCGGCTGGTGAAGATCAAGGTCGGCGGCGAACCGGCCGATGAAAAGCGCATCGAGGCGGCGGCCAAGGCCATGGGCGGCTCATCGCGGGTTGCAGTCGATGTGAATGGCAAACTGGAGGAGTCGCGGGCGAAGCGATGGTTCGCGATGACGGGCGAGCGCGGCGTGGCCTTCGTCGAGGAACCTGCGCCGCCGCTGGACTACGCGCTGCTCGCGCGCTACGCCGCCATGGCACCGGGGCTGGTCGCCACCGGGGAGAACCTGTTTTCCTTCGACGACGCGCGCAACCTGTTGCGCTACGGCGCTCTGCGCTCCGATCGCGACCTGCTGCAGTTCGATCCGCTGCTCGCCTACGGCGTCGGCGAGTACCAGCGCATCATCGCGGCATACACCACCGCCGGCTGGCGACGCGATCGCTTCGTGCCGCACGCCGGGCATCTGTTTGCCGCGCACGTCGTGGCCGGACTGGGCCTGGGCATGCACGAGGCGGCGCCGGATCCGACCCTTGCCTACGGCGGGTTCTGGGATGGCACGAAGGTCGAGGATGGCGCGGTGCGCATACCCGATCATCCGGGCGCCGGATTCGAGGCGAAAGCCAACCTATTTGCGTTGCTCTCGCCGCTGGGTGACGCAGGATTCACGGAACGATCCACAACTTCTTGAAGGAGACTCGACATGGAAAAAAATAAAACGGAAGAAAACAAAACGGCGAAGCTGCGTCACATCGCGATTTCGGCGCCCGACATGGAGGCGACCGCGAAGTTCTACGAAGAGACCTTCGGCATGAAGCGGGTCAACGTCGCGATCACGCCGTACGGCGATGGCATCTCGCTCACCGACGGCGTGTTCAACCTGACCATCCTGCATTTCCACACCGACGATGCCGCGGGCGACGAGCGCGGCAAAAACTTCGTCGGCCTGCACCACATGGGCTTCATCGTCGATGACCTGGAAGCGACGAGCGAACAGATCAAGGCCAATGGCGGCACCTTCCACCGCGAGCTGAAGGGCGGCGGAGGCGTGGACTTCGAACGCAAGTTCCGCGACCCCAACGGCATCGTGTTCGACATTTCGCACCATGGGTGGGTGGGGACGGGAAAGGTGTGAGGAGACGGCATTCGGCGGGGTGTTGCGGTTTCCGTCTGACGAGATGTTATATTAAAAATACTCTCAAAGTGCCTGTAGACATCCGTCGCTACTGGAAGGTAAACGTAAAATCTTCTGAATATTGGAACGTCCGTCGCCGCGGTCGGACTGCTCCATCGAACCGCAGCGACGCTCGCGCGCGAGATCGCAGGTCGTGGCAACGAGAGTTTGCAAGTTCAGCCGGTTATGCGTGCCTTTGAGTGAACGGCATGCAGCCGAGCAGTGGTATCGCACAACGGCGCCGGAAGCTCCATCTAGAGGTGCGCCCGAGAGCGTCTGCGACCAGCAGCTATATCGCAGCCCGGATCGGGTTCAGATCGCAGGCGCAATTGTTTCGAGCGCTGCCGTGGCGGTGACGATGGGAATATTTTCGTATCTGCGCAGAGACAGCAGGTCGTCGTCTCCTGACACGATCAGGTCTGCGCCGGCAGCGATAGCGCATGCGAGCACATGGTCGTCGTCGGAATCGCGGCATACCGGTTGCGTCAGCGGTGCCGGCTCAAACCACAGCACACTTGCAAGATACCGGCGATGCACATCCCTTGCCGATAGCCCTCGTTTTGCCAGAGCCTGCGCTATCGCGGGATAGGCGAGGACCCGCCCCAACTCGGTCGAGAGGAATGGGCTGGTACAGAGTTCGATTTGTCCTGTCAGCCCGGAAAGCAACAGCCGACCGGGAATGCCGCCCCAGCCGAAAGCCGATATTGTGATGTTCGTGTCAAGTACGACACGCATTCATGCCGCGCGAAACCCGCGCCGCACGGCAGCGATCATTGACCGGATGTCTGCCGCCGGCGGTGCCGGTTCGGTTGCCGGATGGCTGGTGAGCAGATCGTGTAATTCGGTTCCGGATTTGAGGCGCAGCATTTCCGCAAGAACCGGCGCAAGAATCTCGCTCGACAGCAGACCACGCTTGCGTGCTTCTTCCGCGAGGTCGTCCGGTAATTCAATGGTTACGGTGGTCATGGTCGCTGGTTCGGAAATGGCTTGCATGGATGGTATCGCAAGCCGATTCTCCGCGTACGGAAAGGCTATTGCGCAAGACACGCCTTATCGCCGACGCGGACTCAACTCTTTGCCCGGCCTGGAATAAAACTGAAAACAGGTGGTCAATGCATATCGCGAACGACGGTCAAGTCTGGTCGCGTGGCAACGCAATTGGATATCGTATCCATTTTCCTTTGCGGACTTCAGACAACCGCAAGTCGTTCGACGGTATCCGGATAACGTGCAACCAGGCGGATCAACAGCGCAGCCTGGGCATTCGGCTTGGCGCGACCTTGTTCCCAGTTTTCCAAAGTGCGCTCGTTGGTACGCAGGTAGCGGGCGAAAACGGTTCGGGACAGGTTCAGCTTTTTGCGGACGCGCACGAGTTCCCTGGCAGTGACGACCGGTGCGGGTTTGATTTCGATTGCATGCGTGCGCAGGGTGATTTTTCCTTCGCGCTGGGATTTCAGCGCTTCGAATCCCTCGGTCAGTTCGGCGAATACGTTGCGTTTCATGTTTTCCTCCTGGCATGCAATTCAAGCTTGAGCATTTCCTTCAATAGAGCCCGTTCTTTCGCGGTCAAATCGTCTGTGGCGAGCAAACGCGGGAAGTTCCACGAACACGGCTTGCATGTGAGAATCATACGTAGATTACGTATAGCGTTCAAGCTCGCGTGAAGCGACAGCCCGGATGAAGCGCAGGGTCCGGTTCAAACTGATGTGCCGTCAGCTACCGTATTGAACCAGTACGGGAGACTAGCCGCCGAGCGGTGGCACACTCATTACCGTACAACGCAGCCGTAGCCGCACAGCACAGCCGTAGGGCGCAGCTTCAGCGCGCCGAATATCGGTGGTTTTCCCGCGACCATGGCGCGATGAATCCGCGCCCTACGATGGTGGTGTCCGGGTGCGGTTCAAACTGATGTGCCATCAGCTACCGTATTGAACCAGGACGAGAGGGTAGTCATGACGGAATCAATGAACTTTCCACATCAGTTTGAATCACACCCCAACGCCCGTCCGAAATACCGGGACGCCGGAATTCAGGCTAGACTGACCTTCGTTCAATCGCCGAATTTTCCGCCGCCATGGCGCTGTCGTCACCCAAGCCTGCCACTTACGAAGATCTTTTCGATCTGCCGGAAAATCTGGTGGGGGAAATCGTGAATGGCCGCCTGGTCACGCACCCGCGTCCGGCGCCCAGGCATGCGCGAGCTTATTCCGCGCTCGGCGTCAATCTGGGCGGGGCATACGACAAGGGTGTGGGCGGTCCCGGCGGCTGGTGGATACTCGACGAACCCGAACTGCATCTGAACGCCGACATCCTGGTGCCCGATCTCGCGGGATGGCGGCGCGACAGAATGCCCAGGCTGCCCGACACGGCCTGGTTCGAACTTGCGCCGGACTGGGTCTGCGAAATTCTTTCCCCTTCCACCGCGCGTATCGACCGCGTGGAGAAGCTTCCCCTGTACGCTGCGCACGGCGTGCGACATGCGTGGCTGGTCGATCCCGACCTGCGCACTCTCGAGGATTTTGAAAACCGCGAGGGCAAGTGGCTGTTGCTGTGCGCGCTGGAAAACGATGCCGGTGTGTGCCAACCCCCGTTCGACGCCATCACGTTCGATCTGGGCGGTCTCTGGGCGGATTAGGCGACGACGTCTCCATACGCAAGCGCAACTTGATCGTATCTCGCTTACCGACGGAGCTTTCAACCTGACCACCCCGGACACATGAAGCGAGACAGCGCCTGTCAGGCGGCCGAACAGACCTTGCTCGACCAACGCTTGTTCATGGTGTCCGGGAAACAATACAAGGCACTACTGGACTTGCTGGATCGCCCGGCTCATGACAATGAAGGTCTGCGCGATCTATTCGCACGGCCTGGGCCTTCGAATTCACGGTGAGCCTGCACGGCCCTGAACCCTTGGGCGCCAAGCACCAACTGGATTCTTTTGTTTGTGGCAAGCCGGCACTTGACGACTGGCTGTTGCGCCACGCCCTGTAGGCGCAATCGAGCGGATCGGCGAACGTTTGTTATCGCGGTCGGCGAAGAGGCGGCCGGCTACTTCAGCTTGACCGCCGGTCAGGTGGATACCTTTGATGCGCCCGAGCGCATTCGCAAAGGGATGGGGCAGTACCCGATTCCGATGATCGTCCTGGCGCGCCTGGCGGTATCGATAATGAGTCAGGGACGCGGCATCGGAATGGAACTCCTGCGAGATGCCATCCGTCGAACCCTTGTCATTGCCAAGGAGGCAGGCGTCCGAGCGATGTTCACCCATCCAATCGATGAGGATGCCGCGCGCTTCTATACCCGTTTTGGTTTTATCCCTTCTCCGCTGAGATAGCCACAATTGCTGCTGCTGCTCAAAGACGCCCGCTGGGTCAAATGAGCGAGGCATCGGCGCGAGGCCACTCAAGGGAGTGGTGGTGGATTTAGTGTTCGACATCTCGCACCATGGGCGAGTGGGGACGGGGAAGGTGTGAGGAAACGGCGGGCAGTGGGGTGTTGCGGATTCATTCTGACGAGATCTTATATAAAAAATATTGGCAAAGTGCCTGCAGGCATCCGCCGTTACTGGATGGTAAACGCAAAATCTTCTGAATATCTGTATATTCATTGCCGCGGTTCAGCTTCCCCGTCGATGCCGGCACCGCAACCCGCCAGTTGCCGTCCCGCCGTTCTCCCGCGCCCCCGCCCCTACTGCGGCTCGATCTTCGCCAGCCTGATGTACTCCGCCCAGTTTCTGGTTTCCCGTTCCAGCATATCGGTAACGACCCTGGCATTCCCCAGCCAGGGATCGTAGCCGAGGGTGGCGAGAAATTTCCTCGCGTCTTCGCTCGCGGCGATGGGTTCCATCCATGCCGCAAGCTGGTCGATGATGGGCCTGGGTGTCTGGGCTGGCACATGCAGGCCCGAGCAAGCGACGAAGTTCATCTTGAGGCCGGCCCCTGCTGCGCCGGGTACCTCCGGCAGTGCGTCCATGCGCGTCTGTGACGTCACCGCCAGCGGACGGAGCCGGCCGCCCGGGCCGATGTGCGCCTTCGCCGTGCCGGTGTCGGTGAAGTAAAAGTCGAACAGGCCGGAGAGCATGTCGTTGATTGCGGTAATGCCGCTCTTGTAGGGCACCTCAACGGCCGCGAGACCGAATTGCGTTTTGTACAGCTCAGCGGCGACCCGTCCGGTCAGGGTCGCTGTGCCGTAGGAGGCCTTGTTGCCTTTCTCGCGCAGATGCGCCGTCAGTTCGGGGAGCGTCTTGTAGGGCGCGCTAGCGGGCACCACCAGGATGAACGCGGTCTTGAACAGGGCGAGGACGGGCACGAAGTCCTTGATCGGGTCGTAGGGGAGCTTCTTGAACAGCGACGGCGCGGCAGCGAGTACCGTGCTGCTGGGCGCCAGGTAGATGGTGTGGCCGTCCGGCCTGGCCTGCGCGGCGTAGGCGGCCGCCATGGTGCCGCCCATCCCTACCTTGGGTTCCACCACCACCGGTTTGCCGATCGTGCCGTGCAGCTTCTCCGAATAGAAACGCACCGCGATGTCGGCGCCGGTGCCGGGTGCGAAACTGCCGATCGAAATGATTTGTCTGGTCGGGTAGGGGGCGGCCTGGCTGTATGCACGCGACGCGGGGAAGGAGAGGGCCGACGCTGCGGCGGCCTTGAGCAAGATACGGCGTGATGGGTTCATATGTCCTTGCGTGCCGGCGGTTGATTCGGCAGCGGACCGGGATGGGGCATGGGAATCGTCGGTTGCCACCGGGTCAGGGGTCTGCCCTCGAGCAGGGCGGTCATCTCGCGTTCGTAGAGATCGCGCAATGTCGTGATGCCGCAGTCGGCAGGACCCAGCCGTTCGTTGTTGCGATTTGCGATGGCGCCCTGGCCGATCATCGCGAAGAAGTCCTGAATCATGGTCATGTCGCTCGGCGGATCGCGCAGTTCGACATCGCCCGATCGCACCTTGCCGGTGAGGATGCCCATCGCAAGGCCGGTGGGACTGGACAGCATCGCCAGACGGTTGCGCTCACCCGCGACGCTCTGCACAAACGCGGCGATATTGTCTTCTTCGACGTGATGGTGGGCCACGCCGATGGTGACGTGGCTGCGATCGTCGACCGGCACGCGCCAGCCGAGGAATTCGCGCCAGGCCGTTTCCTGCGGATGCATGGGCGGCTGTGGCCACGCGGTCATGTTGGGCATGTGCACGTACTTCCTGCGCTTCAGGTTGCCGTTCCTGATCCCGTACTGCGCGAAACCGTAGGCGGTCTCTTCGACTTCGATGCGCGGTATGGCGAAGTTGACCGCCTTTTAGGGCGACCTGTCGTGCAGTATCGCCAGGTGCGTTTCGTCGACCGCGTTTTCCAGGTGCTGGAAATAATTCCACGGACAATCCACGCGGAAGGTCGCGATGACGCCTGAGCTTTAGAATTCCGGATACCGCGGAGGCTCGGGCGGCGCGTCGCCGCCCAGGTACACGAACAGCAGTCCCAGATACTCGTGGACCGGATAGCCGGGTATGCGGACTTCGTCGAGATGCGGCTCTGCGGGTTGCGCGACGCACTTGCCCTCGGCGTTGTACTTCCAGCCGTGATAGGCGCAGCGTATCCCTTCACCTTCGACTGTTCCCGTGGAAAGCAACAGGCCGCGGTGCGCGCAACGACCGCCGAGCGCAAAAGCCCTGCCTGCCTGGCTACGGCAAAGGGTGATCTCTGTACCCAGGACTTTGACGGTGGCCGCCCAGCCCGGCCTGAGAGGCTGTGATTTTTTCAATTTTAGCAGTTGGCATTTGAGCACAGAGGTGATTCACTCCACTGCGGAATGAAATATGCGATAGGCATGAAATTACTCGCTACCGACCGTTTATTTGACGATTTCTCTGCTTTTTCTACCT
>SHXF01000067.1 GCA_009693435.1 Betaproteobacteria bacterium
TGCCCTCCGAAGGCAGGGGTCGCACGTTCGAATCGTGTCGGGCGCGCCACGCCGATAAAACGCCGGGCACTTCGCCCGGCTTGCTTTCCGCTTCCAGGCGATCCAGGTCACCCACGACTCGCGCCACCACTCCTTGACTTGCAGCCCGTAACGTTAAAACGGGAAGCACCAGTCACCAGCGTAGGGCGCGGATTCATCGCGCCATGGTCGCTACGGAATTTCCCATAGCGTCACCTCCGATCCCATTGTTACGGTCCACTAGTCCATGCGCACGCCGCTGTCGCGGATGACCCTGCCCCACTTGATGTTTTCTGCGGCGATGAAGGCTGCCGCATGTTCAGGCGTGCCGGGGATGCTCTCGCTGCCCAGGCTGAGCAATCGTTCCCGAACGTCGGATAGCTGCAAGATGCGCACGATCTCCCGGTTCATCTTCGCGACAGTCGCGTCGGGCGTGCGCGCGGGCACGACCAGGCATAGCCACACGCCCGATTCGTGACCCTCGTAACCCAGTTCGACCAGCGTCGGCACCTCCGGCAGTAGCGGGCTGCGGCGCGCGCCGGTGATCGCAAGCATTCGGAAACGCCCTTTGCCCAGGTGCGGGACATACGATGTCGGCGCATCGAATGTCAGGTTGACCTGGCCGGCGAGCAGGGCTGCCGCCGAGAGGCCGGCGCCTTTGTAGGGGATGTGCAGCAACTTGATGCCTGCCTGGGTGCTGAAGCGCTCCATCATGATGTGCACCGTAAACAGTCCCGAACCGTAACTGACTTCTCCGGGCTTTGTTTTTGCCAGTGCGACCAGCTCCGCCAGCGATTGTGCCGGAATGGATTCATGCACGATGATCGCGTTGGCGGTATGGATCACCAGGGTCACCGGCCGAAAGTCTTTCTCGGGGTTGTAGGGCAGCTTCTTCAGCGCATGCGGCAACATCGTGAGCCCGGCATCATTGGCCATCAGCATGGTGTAACCGTCTGGCGCCGCGCGCGCTGCGGCTTCAGAACCGATCAACCCGTTGGCGCCAGGTCTGTTCTCGACCAGCACCGCCAGCCCCCATGCATCGCTCAGCTTCTGGGCGATGATCCTGGAGACCGTGTCGTTCGGTCCGCCCGGGGAAGTTGGAGAGATGATCCTGACCGCACGGGCGGGGTAGTCGCTCTGCGCAATCGCGCTGGCTGTGCAGGCGGCAAGCAAGGCCGCGAAAACCAGGCGGGACCAGCGGCGGCTGACATGCGTCCGGTCGCTGCGTCGAGCGGGCGTCGCGTGTCGGGCATGGACAGGGCAATAGGGCGTCATCGGCATATCCTCAGTTGCGACCCAGGGGCGACATGGCGCGGGCGCCGGCTACGGCGATGAGGCCTGGCAGATGCTCGCTCCACGCCGGCATCTTACGCCGTGCGGTACTTCACTCCGCAGTATCCGCCGGATGTGCCCTATCATGTCACCCGCCTGTTTCGCCCATCGGCGCGTTCCACCCATACCGAGGATTCCATCCGATGCCGCACATTCCCGCATCCAGCGCGCTCTCGTCCCTGCGCGTTCTCGACCTCTCCCGGGTGAGGGCGGGTCCTACCTGCGTCAAGCAGTTCGCGGACTTCGGTGCCGATGTGATCAAGATCGAATCCCGGGAACCGGATCCGATGAACGGGCCGCGCCACGGCTTCGACATGCAGAACCTGCATCGCAACAAGCGTTCCATGATCCTCAACTTCAAGTCGT
Source organism: Betaproteobacteria bacterium (assembly GCA_009693435.1). The sequence continues at coordinate 1,717 of SHXF01000067.1, forward strand.
CTGAAGGCATGGCGGTTTTCGAGAGGCTGGTGAAGATATCCGACGTGGTGGTGGAGAACTTCCGTCCCGATGTGAAGCAGCGCCTGGGCATCGACTACGCATCGCTGAAGAAGATGAACAAGCGCATCATCCTCGCGAGCATCTCCGGATTCGGCCAGGACGGCCCCTATGCCGAACGCCCCGGCTTCGACCAGATCGCGCAAGGCATGGGCGGGCTGATGATGGTCACCGGGCATCCCGGCGAGGGGCCGATGCGTGCGGGCGCGGCGGTGGCGGACATGACGGCGGGTTTTCTCGCCTCGATCGGTATTTTCACCGCGCTCTACGAGCGGCAGTTATCCGGAGAGGGGCAGTGGGTGCAGTCCAGTCTGCTGCAGGCGCAGATCGCGCTGCTCGATTTCCAGGCGGCGCGCTATCTCATGAAAGGCGAAGTGCCGGAGCAGGTGGGCAACGACCATCCGACCTTCATGCCGCAATCGGCCTACCGCACCAGCGACGGCCATATCAATATCGCCGCATCGGGGCAGCCGATGTGGGGGAGGCTTTGCAAGGCGATAGGCCGCGAGGACCTGCGCGAGCATCCCGCGTTCGCCACCGACGACGCGCGCTCGAAGAACCGCCGGCAACTGAACGAGGCGCTGAATTCCGCGCTGGGCGCGAAAACCTCCGCCGAGTGGATCGAGGAGCTCAATGCGGTCAGCGTGCCCTGCGGACCGGTCTATTCGATGGACCAGGTATTCGCCGATCCCCAGGTGCGCCATCTCGAGGCGGCAGCCCCGGTCCTGCATCCGCAACTGGGAGAGGTGCGGCTCGTCAACCAGGCGGTCAAGTTGTCGCGCACGCCCGCCAGCATGGCGCGGCCGACGCCCGAGGCGGGTGAGCATACCGACGAAATCCTGGCGAGCCTGGGTTATTCCGAAACGGAAATAGCGTCGCTGCACGCTGTCAAGGCGGTCTGAGAAGGATTATCGACGATCATCGGTTGCTGTCAGGAGAATCACAGATGCTGAATCGCCGTGCGCTTTCGCTTGTCCCCGTACGCTTGTTCTCGAGTGCGTGCTCGCATGCATTCGCGCTGGTGATTGCGCTGCTCATCAATTTGTCGCTGTCGTCGCCCGCCTCGGCACAAACCGCCGGCAAGCCTGCGCCACACTGGCCATCGAAATCGCTCAAGATCGTCGTGGTTGCCGCGCCGGGCGGCTTGCTCGATACGCTGTCGAGGCTGCTTGCCGACCGCCTGGCGAAAAGCCTGGGGCAGCAGGTCATCGTCGAAAGCCGCGCCGGTGGCGCGGGGAATATCGGCGCGGAGTATGTGGCGCGGTCCGCGCCCGACGGTTATACCTTGCTCACGACCGGTTTCAGCCATTCGATCAACCCGACGCTGTTGCCCAATCCGGGATTCGACTACGAGAAGGACCTTGCCGCCGTCAGCGGATTGACCGATCAGGCGGCCCTGATCGCGGCCCACCCGTCGCTGCCAGTCGGCAATGTGCAGGAGCTCATCGCGCTCGCCCGGCAAAAGCCCGGGCAGATTTCATTCGGCGCCTCGTTCGTCGGCTCGCCCGGCCATATAGCCGGGGAGCTGATCAATTACATGGCCAAGGTTCAGCTTGTCTATATTGCCTACAAGGGCGCGGGGCCGGCGTTGAACGACAACATCGGCGGGCAGATCAATATCACGATCCTGGCCGCCTCCAGCACCATGCCGCATGTGACGAGCGGCAGGCTGAAGGCGCTGGCTGTGACTTCCGCAAAGCGCAGCAACATCGCTCCCGGCGTCCCGACAGTGGCGGAGTCGGGTCTGCCGGGTTACGAGGTCGGAAATTCCGCCTACCTGCTGACGACGGGGCGCACGCCGGCCGACATCGTGGAGCGCCTGAGCGCCGAAGTCCGCAAGGCCATGGCCTTGCCCGACATGCGCGAGGCGCTTGCCAAACAGGGTGTCGAGCCCTGGACCACGACGCCGGCCGAACTCGAGGCCTACATCAAGGCAGAAACCCTGAAATGGGCGCCGATTCTCAGGAGCGCCGGAATCAAGGCGCAATAGGCACGGGAAATGCGCGGGGGAATAGGCGGGTCAGTACTGCGCCTGCGACATCCGAAATGAAGCCTGCCCGGGAATTTTACTCATCCCGGGGCAAGCCGGCTCGGAGGGCATGCATGCGGGTGTCATCTGCAAGACAGCGGGGATTCCCCTGCCTGCGCTGTCGTTCTATCTCGCGCATCTAAGTCGGATGGGTCCGATAATCGGGCGGCAGGAGAGCCGGTTCATTTTCTACGCCGCGGATGGCGTACCCGATGTGGTGCCTTCATGTCGGTACGAGGCGGGAAACCGGGCATGAATTGAACGATGGCGATGCGACGCCAACCGGAGTTTTTCAAGGACCTGAGGTACCCCTTTCTTGCAGGCGCGTTATGCATCCGACAACATATGTTTTTAACGGCATAATTATATTATGATGTGGACTGTGTTGCTGCACGACGCCTTCGATGCCGAAATGAACGATCTGCCGGAGGCGGTGCAGGACGAAGTATTGGCGCACATGGGGCTGCTAAAACAATTCGGGCCGTCACTGGGTCGGCCGCGAGTGGATACGCTGAAAGGATCGCGCCACGCGAACATGAAGGAACTGCGGTTCGACGCCGCGGACGGCGCGTGGCGCATCGCCTTTGCTTTTGACCCAAAACGGCAGGCAATCCTGCTGGTGGGCGGCGATAAATCGGGTGGGAGCGAAAAAAGATTTTATCGCAAGCTCATCAAGAAGGCGGATCTGCGCTTTTATGAGCATGTAATGCAGGTCGAGAAGGGAAGGAGAAAGAGCGATGGCTAGGACACTGGAACAGAAGATGGCAGCCCTGAGCCCGGCGCGACGCAAGAAGGTGGAGGCGCGCACGGCTGAACTCATCGAAGATGAGGCGTCACTGTGCGACCTGAGGCGTGCCCTGGCGTTGACTCAGGCGAAGATGGCCGAGGAACTCGGCATCGGGCAGGACGGTATTTCGCGCCTTGAGAAGCGCAGCGATTTGCTTATCTCAACCCTGCGCGGGTACGTGGAGGCGATGGGCGGGAAGCTGCGTCTGGTCGCGGAATTTCCTGATCGTCAGCCGGTGATGCTGAGCGGCTTTGCGGCTGTGGAGGGCAGGGTGCTGGCGGCTTCGCGCGGCAAGGGCGAAAAACCAGGCCGTAAGGCAAGGGCGACATAGCGCCGCCCTTGCCCACACCCGAATTTCGATCAGGCCACGCCGTTCTTCTTGAACCAGGCGAGCATGCGCTTCCAGCCGTCTTCGGCCGCGTCCTTGCGATAGGTCGGACGGTAATCGGCATGAAAGCCGTGCGGCATGCCGTCATACACATGAATCACGCTCGACTTCTCGAAGGCGCGGATCGCACCGCGCAAGCGCTCGACGTGGTCGAGCGGAATGCCCTGATCGGCGCCGCCGTACAACCCGAGCACCGGCGCATGCAGCGTATCGGCCACATCGATGGGTGTTTTCGCCTGTGTCGGCGGATTGGCATTCAGTCCACCGTACCAGGACACGCCGGCCTTCACCTTCGGATTGTGCGCGGTGAACATCCAGGTAGTGCGCCCGCCGCGGCACATGCCGGTGATGCCGAGTTTCTTCGCATTGGTTTTTTTCTGCTTTTCCACCCAGGCGACCAGTGAATCGAGGTCGGCCAGCATCTGCTTGTCGTCCAGGCTGTTGGCCTTGCCGATGACTTCCTTGATGTCGCTGATCTTCGACAGGTCGCCCACGCGGAAGAACGGGTCCTGGGTGATGGCGTAGTAGCCGACCTTGGCAAGGCGGCGGCAGATGTCCTTCTGGTAAGCATGCATGCCGAACACTTCCGGGACGACGATCACCACCGGGAATCGGCCCGCTTTCTTCGGTGCTGCAACGTAGCCCGGCATCTCGCCGCCTGCCACGGGAATCTTCACATCGGCGACATCCAGGCCGTCGGCCGGCGTAGTGATTGCTGTCTGAGCCATGACCGGGCCGGCCGCAAGGGCAAAACCGGTCGCGACCGATGAGGCAATGAAGCCGCGCCGGGTGAAGCTGACTTCGGGGACGAGGCTATCGAAATGCTGTTGGTCGAATTGGGGTCGGTCGTTCATGTATTTCTCCGTTTGGGGGTTTCGGGATGTTTTCACTTTGGCTGGAAGTCGGCCGGATAAACAAGGCGCATCGTTACATATTCCTGATGCGGGGAAAATACCCTGGAACGAAATCATCGCAAACATGACCGGCGTGTCGCAATGCGCGGCGTGCGACAACCGCCTCAAAGCCGGGAGTACCGGGGAACTTTCGAGCTACGCTGCCCCGACATCGGTTCCCGGTAGTATTTCATCCAATAGAACGCTTTGTATCATTCATTGAAGCCCTTCCGGCCACGGTCAAACGGCGGTATGCGCCATGCCGGGCGCTCCGATGCACTGTACAGTGCCCTCCCCGAAAGCGAGCCGCCCGGAACACAATCTGCGGAAAATTGGGTTTGACGAGTGTTCTGGTTACCTTCAGAATTCTCTTTGCGCCGATTTGATGTTCAGCTTGCGGGCGCGGATCGTGGCAGCTCCAGCGCCTCTCTGGCCTGGCGATCGAACAAATACGGCTAAAGCGTGCTGGCAGTCACGCAAGCCCGTTTAAGCACAAGCTGAACGGGCTTTTTTATTGCATCGAGCGACACTCATGGCTAAACGCGGATTTACCACCACCACCCTTCATTCGGACCGCTCCAAACCGATCGAGCACGGTTCGGTACATAAACCCATCCACACCTCGGTCGCCTACGGTTATGCAGATGCACGCGATCTCGCCCGCGTCTTTCAGGGCGAATTGAGCGGCTACGCCTACGGCCGCCAAGGCACGCCAACGACTGCCGCGCTGGAGGACAAGATCACTGCCATGGAACAGGGCGGCGCCACCGCGGTGTTCGGCACCGGAATGGCCGCGATCGGTTCCACCCTCCTCTCCTTGCTGCGCGCGGGCGACCACGTGGTGTCCAGCACGTTTCTGTTCGGCAATACGAACAGCCTTTTTAACACCATAGCGGGGCTTGGGATCGCGGTCAGTCTGGTCGACGCGACCGAGGCCGCCAACGTTGAAGCGGCGTTGCGGCCCGAGACCCGCCTGGTATTCGTCGAAACCATCGCCAATCCGCGCACCCAGGTCGCGGACCTGGAGGCCATCGGCGGCTTGTGCAGGGCGCGCGGGCTCATCTATTTTGTCGACAACACGCTCACCACGCCGTATCTGTTTCTGCCAAGAGAAGTTGGTGCCAGTCTGGTGATCAACTCGCTGACCAAATACATCGGTGGCCACGGCAATGCGCTGGGCGGCGCGGTCACCGATACCGGGCTGTACGACTGGTCGGGGTTCCCGAACATTCACGAAAACTACCGCAATGTCGCGCCGGCCAGACAGGGCATGTTGCAGATCCGCAAGAAAGGCCTGCGCGACATCGGCGCGTCGCTCTCTGCCGAATCGGCGCATCACATTGCCGTGGGCTCCGAGACGCTCGCCTTGCGTATGCAACGCACCTGCGCCAACGCCCAGGCTGTTGCAGAGTTCCTCGAGAACCATCCCAAAGTGCGGCAGGTTTACTATCCGGGGCTCGCAAGCCACCCGCAACACGCGCGCGCGAAAAAACTCTTTCGCGGCTCAAGCGGCCTGTTTTCGTTCGAACTCGCCGACGGGATCGACTGCTTCGATTTCCTCAACCGCCTGGAGATCGCCATCTCGTCCAGCAATCTGGGCGACACCCGCACACTGGCGATTCCGGTGGCGCATACGATCTATGCGGAAATGGGCCCCGCCCGACGCGCCAGCATGGGCATTGCGGAGTCGCTGATCCGCATCTCGACCGGAATCGAGGATCCCGAAGATCTGATCGCCGATTTCGGTCAGGCGCTTGGGTAGTGCCGGACGGAGCACGCCGCGCATTTGCACGCGGCGCGCATGTCCGCCGGGGGCAATTTCGTACTTGGCGACCGGACCCGCGGATCATTCCACCGGCGCACGCGTCACCATCGCGTGAATGCCCCCGTTCACGTCTACCGGCTATCATAGGCAGGTCGCAGGCAACATGGCAGAACGCATAAACTTCCGACGGAGTCCAACCGGACATCGGCACCAGCCAGGCAATCATCTCGCTCGTGCGGGAATCATTTGGTTGCGGCCAAACGGGCGTGCTGGGAAATTCAAACCGCCTTTTACGCCATACGCGACTGCATCGCTGCACCGAGAAGCGGTGAATCGCGCGGTTTTGGGTAATAATTTCCCTCGCGCGCGTTCTTTCGGTCTCTGCGTCGATCCGTGGGGGCCGATTTCGACCCCTGGAGCGAAGTCATCGTCGCGCCGGTCTCAGCCAGCCCCGACGCTCCCTTTTATACAGGCGCGCGCACCTCACGCCAGGTAACCACGTTCCCGCCAGAAGCGCTCGGCTGCCGCATGTAAGGGCACGTCGATGGGTGTCTCCGGCATGTCGCGGCACATACGCTCCAACGGCAGCGGCCCGTCGCCCTGCCAGGGAATCAGATGCTTGCGCGCTTCCAGGGCGGCGCAGATTTGCGTTACCCGCGCGTCGGCCAGATCGGCGTGCACGAATATCGGCCAGCCGCTGAAGTCAATGGTGAGAATGTCCGCGGCAAGCCGGGGGAACACGCTTTTGCTCAACAACGCGCGGCGATACCCCATCGCTTCCAGTTTGACCACCGTGGCTTCGGCCAGGGGTAGTAAAGTCATGCCGCAATCGAGCGCCTTGTCGCCCCAGACGTCGGCGGCTTCATCGAAGATCGCGTCGATTTCACCGCGCGCCAGCGCCTCGAACTTGGGGCCGTCCGGCCAGGGCATCGGTCCTTCTTCGCGGATTTCGCCACCCCAGGAGCGCAATTCCGCCAGCGTAAAACCGGCGGCGGCGGCGATGTCATTGAGCATCACGTTCACGCCGTGATCGGAGATGCCGCGCACCGATACCTTCAGCGGGTATCGACGCGTCGCGATTTCTTCAAATGTCTTGAGGCCGGTTTTCTTGTCAACCGCGAAAATGAACTGGTCCAGCGACGGAATCACCGCAAGCACCCGCACCGGCTGCGGGCTGGTATAAGGACCCATGCCGCGATACGCCAGGGTCAATAGCGTGGACGGGTTGACGATGGCGAGATCGGCGCTGCGATCGATCACGGCATCTATCCCCTCCAGCGTGCCCGAGCCGAAAAGGCTCAGCGCCCAATCGGACTGGCGTCCCTGGGACTTCAGCAGGACCTTGGCCTGCCTCACGCTCCAGTCGTAGCCGACCAGTTCGGATGCGATTTCAAGCACGATCTTCGAACGCGTGGTGATGGGATTGGCCCAGGACGTCGGTTGCGCCATCTGACAACTCCTCTGTTTGTGGAAAATTCTCTCTTGGGTGACACAAGGCACTGCCTTTGCAGTTTCCGCCCGGTGTCGGTTGTCGGTGCGCGTTGCGAACTCCAACGTCCATCTTGCGCGACTCAGTGTTGGGCATCGCTACGCTCAGCCCAGCCTTCCTGCTGGCGCCCGATAAAACAGGCGACGAGACCGGTATCTTAACGATACTGTTCGACGCTGCAACGCGTTGTCGAACTATTGCATTACAGGTGGAGTCTCAGCGTTACCCGTACACGCGTGACAAACCTGTCGTCGTTCGTCCTGAGCCTGTCGAAGGAAGCCTGTCGAAGGAAGCCTGTCGAAGGAAGCCTGTCGAAGGAAGCCTGTCGAAGGAAGCCTGTCGAAGGAAGCCTGTCGAAGGAAGCCTGTCGAAGGAAGCCTTTCGAAGGAAGCCTTTCGAAGGAAGCCTTTCGAAGGACGTCTGTCGAAGGACGTCTGTCGAAGGACGTCTGTCGAAGGACGTCTGTCGAAAGACGACATCCTTACCCCGAGACGTGTCTTCCATTCCGTAACCATCAACATTTGACGATGCGAGTCGCGCATGGCTCAATCACCTGCCTGTGGCGGACAACGGGCGCAGACCGCGCGAATCGTGCCTGCGGTTCGCCATGACGGGCCCGGGCACCCCAGGTCAACTGCGTTCCATGCACGGAAGAAAAGATGCATATCGCTTGCAACGCCGGCGCAAAAAACAAGACCCGAGGTCGGCGATCTCGCCTCTCGCTCCTTGCCTCTGCAATCCTGCTCCCGTTCATTTCTTCCGGGCCCGTCAACGCGCAGGCCCCGTACCCCTCCAAACCGGTGACGCTGGTGCTGGCGACGGCGACCGGCGGACTGGCCGATGCGGCGGCGCGGGTGATGCAGCCGATGCTCGCGGAACGCCTGGGGCAGCCTGTCATCATCGAAAACCGCGCGGGTGCGGCCGGGGTGATAGGCGCCACCAGCGTCGCGAGAGCGGCGCCCGATGGCCAGACCGTCCTCCTCAATCTCGAAATGCACGTCATCAACCAGGTGATGACCGCCAAGCCGCCCTACGACGTGAGGCGCGACTTTGCCCCGGTCTCGTTGCTGGCGCGCATCCCCAACATGATCGCAGTGCCCGCCGCGCTCAAGGTGGCGGACATGCGTGAATTCATCGCCTACGCGAAAGCCCGCCCGGGGAAACTGAATTTCGGCACGCCGGGACGCTCCACCAGTGTGTTTCTGCTGAGCGAGGAGTTCAAGGTCCGCACCGGCGTGCAGATGACGCATGTGCCGTACAAGGGCGGGCCGCAAGTCATCCAGGCGCTGATGACAGACGAGATCCAGTTCGGAATACTGTCCCTGCCGCCGTTCCGCTCCGCAATCCAGGCCGGCACCATCACGCCGATTGCCGTTACCGGCGACAAGCGGCTTGCCGACATGCCCGGCGTTCCGACCATGATCGAGGCCGGCTACCCGGGCTTCATCTCCTACAGCTGGATCGGCATGTTCGTCCCGGCCGGGACGCCTGTGCCGGTGATCAGGCGGCTGCACGCCGATTTCGTCGCCGTCATGGCCGATCCGACGGTGCGCAGCCGGCTCATCAGGAGCGGATTCGAGCCGGTCGCCTCCAGCCCCGAAGAACTCGGTGCGCTGGTGGAGAGCGAGTACGCCCATTGGAGCAAAGTCATCCGGGACGCCGGCATTGCCGTTGAATAGGCCTAGCGTCCCCGCGTCCTTGTCCCCTGCCTCCTTGTCCCCTGCATCTGCCCGAAGCAACCAGCGTTCAGCCCGAACGGTTCAGTCCGCGTTTTTCAGCCGGTATGCGTCACTCGAACAATGTCGACAATCTCGCAAGGGCATCTTCGACGACTTCCCGCGGCGCACGCTCGATTTTTCTTGCCTTGCGCGCGTTCAGATCCATCATCCGGATCTTGTTCATCAGCGCCACGCCCTGCGTCTTGCAGCCCGTGCCCATCAGGGATACGGCGAAGCCAGCGAAACGCGCGTGGTCTCCACCCTGGGTGATCGGCGCCACAAGCACGTCGCCAAGCCGATTGAATGCGCTGCTGGTAAGAACCAGTGCCGGGCGCGATTCACCCCGCATTTCGTGGCCAATCACCGGTTCGAGGTTGACGCGAACAATGTCGCCTCGCTCGAATACGGCCATCACCAGACCTCTTGACCGGCCGGACGCGAACGCTCCCACAAGGCGAGATCCCGTGGCGGTGCGGCCCTGGAATCGCACTGCGCGAGCAACTGCTTCAGGCTGTACTTGCGTTTTGGTGCGAGCGTGATGGTGCCGTCGGGCCCGGAACGCATGATCATGGCCTGGCCTGCCTTGAGGCCGAGGTCCTTGAGTATCGCGGGTGGAAAGGCGAGCACGGTGCTGTTGCCGTACTTGCGGAGCACTACTTCCATGGTCATGCCTCCTGTTGTCTAACAACGTTGAACATTGTAGGAGTGTGCCGGATTGCCGTCAAACAACGTTGAACGGTCTGACGTCGAACGATCTTGCGGGAGGGATGGCGCCTCGCAGGGGCTGAAACCTGTCCGCGCCGGCGAGGCGCGTCCGGATTTGCGCAACCGCGCCCGTGGCCGATCTCGCGATTCCAATCGGCATGCGGCGGGCCGCCTAGATCACCCGCCAGATCGAGACCGCGCACCACAGACCCAGCGCGACGAAGGCTGCCGTCGGGACATAGACCAGCCAGAGCTGCTGTTGCCGTTTCATTTTCCGCCTCGCCTCGGCTTCAGCGAGCATCAGCAATTCAATGCGACGGGCCACTTGTCCTGGATCGACCGTGGTCCGGGGGATGGGCGAGGGCGCGCTCCCGGCTTGGGGTGCAGCCGCTGCTGCGAGGGTTGCCCTGCCGCCCGCCGGTACATCATGCGGCTTCGGCCGGGGAACCGGCGCAGGTGGTGCTGCGGATTCAGCGGGCCTGGAGGCGCCCTGGCGCGGTGCTTGCGCGCGCGCGGCGACTTCCTGGCGCGCAGCCGCTATCAGCGCAGCTTCTCTTGCGGCTTTCTTGTCGTGCTTGTTTGTCACGTTTGTTTGTCGTGTTTGTTTGTCGTGCTTGTTTGTCACGCTTGTTCGTCACGCTTGTTCGTCACGATCAGGGCATGATCGCGTGCCGCGAATTGTAAGATAGCGTCTGCCGCTTGCGCAGCCAGCGCAGTGAACAACGGCTCCGAAAAAACAAGCCGCCCCGCAGCTTTCGGGGCCGGCGCAACGAAATGACAAGATGAAGACCCACCCGATCACCCTGCTGTTCGAAGACGGACGATCCCGGCGCATCGAGGCGGGAGAAGCCGAGACCGTTTATGCCGCGGCGCTGAGACACCGCATTCGCCTGGTGACCGACTGCCTGGAAGGTGCGTGCGCCACCTGCAAGGCGCGCTGCACGCGCGGCGACTTTGTGCTGCGCGATTACAGCGACGAAGCGCTCTCCGCCGACGAGGCGAAGCAGGGCTATACGCTCACCTGCCAGATGCTGCCGCGCAGTGAATGCGTGGTGGAACTGCCCTACGGCTCCGGCCGCGTCGTGCTGGACGAAGAACCGGCCGAGCACGGCGGTGTGGTCGCGGCGGTGGAACGGGTGTCCTCGACAGTGGTGCGGCTCGATATCGAAACAGGCACTGAATCGGCGGCGGAAGGCAGCCGCCCCGCCTTCCTGCCGGGGCAGTACGTTCACATCCGGATACCTGGCACGACAGCCTGGCGCAGCTATTCCTTTGCCAATCCGGCGGCGCAGCCGGGACCGCTGCGCTTTTACATCAAGTTGCTGGAGGGTGGGGTAATGAGCGAGTACGCGCGCGACAGGGCAAGAGCCGGCGACGCCATCCGCCTGGATGGGCCTTATGGCCACTTTTACCTGCGCGAGCCGCGCCGGCCCATCCTGATGGTGGCGGGCGGCACCGGGCTCGCGCCCATGCTGTCGATGCTGGACGAACTCGCCAAGCAAGGTGGCAGCGATCAGCCGAGCGACCCGAGCCACCCGATCCACCCGATCCACCCCATCCACCTCTTGTACGGCGCGAATGCGCCGGATGAATTCTTTGCCCAGGCGCAGCTGGCCGCCTATGCGCAGCGCGGGCTGCGATTTACCCATGAACTGGTCGCGCTGCATGGCGATGGCGCATGGCGTGGCGCGAGCGGCCACGTCACCGAACACCTGCGTCCCGGGCTGATCCATGGCGGCGACTGCGACGCCTATCTGTGCGGTCCGCCGGTGATGATAGAAGCAGCCCAGGCGTGGCTGCAGGCCGCCGGGCTCGCCGCGCAATCCATTCATGCCGAACGCTTCGTTGCTTCGTAGCGACCCGCTATTCCGATGCAGGACCATGTAGCGTGCGCCACGCGCACGAACCGGCGTGTGATCGTGCGCACTGCGCACTCTACTCGTCACCGGCAACCAGTCATGAATACATGGCGTGCGCCGTGTGCGCGATACGCGCCGACAACCCGAAACGCAAGCCCGTTACACCGTTACATCAGAATGACGTCGTACTGTTCCTGGTTGTAGCTCGATTCGACCTGCATCGACACTGGCTTGCCGATGAAATCGCCGAGCATGGCGAGCGCCTGCGATTCTTCTTCCAGAAACAGGTCGATCACCGGTTGCGCCGCGAGGATGCGGAATTCGCGGGCGTTGAACTGGCGCGCCTCGCGCAGGATTTCGCGCAGGATTTCGTAGCAGATGGTGCGCGGCGTTTTCAGCACGCTGCGCCCGCTGCAGGTGGGGCAGGGCTCGCACAGGACATGTTCCAGCGATTCGCGGGTGCGCTTGCGGGTCATCTCCACCAGGCCGAGCGCGGTGAAGCCGTTCACCGTCATGCGGGTGCGGTCGCGGGCGATGGCCTTGCTGAATTCGGCCAGCACCGCCGCGCGGTGCTCCTCGCTGTCCATGTCGATGAAGTCGATGATGATGATGCCGCCGAGATTGCGCAGCCGCAGCTGCCGCGCGATCGCCTGCGCCGCTTCCAGGTTCGTCTTGAAAATGGTGTCGTCGAAATTGCGCACGCCCACGAAGCCGCCGGTGTTGACGTCGATGGTGGTCATGGCCTCGGTCTGGTCGATCACCAGGTAACCGCCGGACTTCAGGTCCACGCGCCGCTCCAGCGCGCGCTGGATCTCCTCTTCGACGTTGTGCAGGTCGAAGAGAGGCCGCTCGCCGGTGTAGTGTTCGAGGCGCGGCAGCACGATCTGCGTGTATTCGGCCGCGAACGCCTGCAGCTTCAGGAAATTCTCGCGCGAGTCGATGATCACGCGACCGGTCTCAACGGTAACGAAATCGCGCAGCACCCGCTGCGCGAGCGACAGGTCCTGGTAGAGCAGGGTCGGCGGCGGCGAAATCAGCGCCCGGGCGCGGATGTCGTGCCACAGTTTGCGCAGGTACTGGATGTCGTTCAGCAGCTCGGCATCGCTCGCGGTTTCGGCGACGGTGCGGATGATGAAGCCGCCGGTCTCATCCGGCGGCAGGAGATGCTGGATCTTTTCACGCAGTATCTGGCGTTCCGCCTCGTCTTCGATGCGCTGCGAGATGCCGATGTGCGGATCCTGCGGCAGGTACACCAGCATCCGGCCGGCGATGGAGATCTGCGTCGACAGGCGCGCGCCCTTGGTGCCGATCGGATCCTTCACCACCTGCACCAGCAGCGACTGGCCCTCGGCGAGGATGCGTTCTATGGGCTTGGCCGGCTCGCCGTTGCGCTGTTCCCAGATGTCGGCCACGTGCAGGAATGCGGCGCGCTCCAGCCCGATTTCGATGAACGCGGATTGCATCCCGGGCAGCACCCTCACCACTTTCCCGATGCAGATGTTGCCCACCAGGCCGCGGTTGTGGGCGCGCTCGATGTGCAGCTCCTGCACCACACCGGAGAGCGTGACCGCCACGCGCGTCTCCTGCGGCGTGCAGTTGATGAGAATGTCTTCGGCCATGGGTTCGAATGCGCTTCTTCGCGCCTTTACGCGGGGACGACGGGGGTGAAGCGCTGGATCAGCAGCGCGGTTTCGTACAGCGGCAGGCCCATCACGCCGGTGTAGCTGCCATGCAATTCCGGGACAAACGCCGCCGCGCGGCCCTGAATCGCGTAGGCGCCCGCCTTGTCGATCGGTTCGCCGGATTCGACGTAGGCGGCGATCTGGGCCTCGGACAAGGTCTTAAACCGCACCCGCGACTCGCTCACCACCATCTCGGCGCGCTCCTCCAATTGTAGCGCCACGGCGGTGAGCACGCGGTGCTCGCGGCCGGAGAGGACGCGCAACATGCGCTCGGCATCCGCGCCATTTTCGGGCTTGCCGAGGATCTCGCCATCGAGGCAGACAGTGGTGTCGGCTGCGAGCACCGGATAGCGGGGCAACTGCCGCTCCATCACCCGCGACCAGCCAATTACCGCCTTGGCGCTGCAAACGCGCCGCACGTAGTCGTCGGGCGACTCGCGATCATGCGGCGACTCGTCGATATCGGCTGCGCGGCCGGGATGCTCGCGCAGCAGCAGCACCTCGAAACCGACGCCGATCTGGCGCAGCAATTCACGGCGGCGCGGGCTGCGCGAAGCCAGATAAATTTTCGGACTGGAAGCAATCACTCGCGATGATAGGGATGGTTGTTGAGTATCGACAAGGCGCGGTACAGCTGCTCGGCGAGCAGCACCCGGGCGAGGCCGTGGGGCAAGGTCAGGCTGGAGAGGCGCAGCAGCAGGTCGGCGCCGCTTTTCAGCGCAGGGTCCAGCCCATCGGGGCCGCCGATCATGAACGCCACGTCGCGCCCGCCACCCAGCGCTTTCGCCATCCATTGCGACAATTGCACGGTGGTGAAATCGCGCCCGTGTTCATCGAGGGCTACTCGCGCGCACTGTGCCGGCAGCTTCGCCTCTATGCGCGTGCGCTCGGCTGCCACCAGTCGCGCGGCCGAGCCTTCCGTGGTGCGGCCTGTTCCGCGCGGCTCGGCGCGCACTTCGGCGAGTTCAAGCCGGGTGCCCCATCCGAAACGCTTCGCATAGTCGGCAAACGATTCATTAACCCAGCCGGGCATGCGATTGCCCACGGCGACTACGAGCAGCCTCACTGCCGTTCGGGATGCAGCACCGCGCTCATTTCACCCGCCGGCTTCGTCTGCGTTACCTGTCCGCCCCGTGCGTGGCTCACGCGGCGTCTTTTTTGGCGGCCGCCTTCTTCGCGGGTGCTTTTTTCGCCGTGGGTCGCAGCGCGGGTTTCTTCGCGGGTTTCGCAGAGGACTCTGCCGCAGGCCTCTTGGCAGGTCGTTTCGCGGCCGCCTTCCCGGCCGGCGCCTTCTTCGTTGCTGGTTTCTTCGGAGACGTCTTACCCGCACCGCCCGCGCCTTCAACGCCGGTGGCAGCCGCGCCGGGCTTGCGCGGCTTGGGGAGGTTCCACAGTTCCTCGAGGTTGTAGTGCGCGCGTACCGACGGCTGCATCACGTGCACCACCAGATCGCCCAGGTCGATCAGCGCCCATTCGCCGCCGTCGATGCCTTCGATTCCGATCACCCGCCCGCCCAGTGCCCTGGCCTTGTCTTCCACGTGCTCCGCCAGCGCCCGGACCTGTCGCGTGGAATCGGCACTGGCGATGATGATGCGGTCGAACAGCGGGCTCAGGTGGGTGACGTCGAATACGTCGATGTGGTGCGCCTTGATGTCCTCCAGTGCGTCAACGACGGCTTTCTGCAATTTACGAATATTCATCAGCGCGGTGAGGTCTCCGTTGTCTCCGCTGTGTACAGGCGGCGCGACTCAATATAGTCGAGAACTTGCGCCGGGAGCAAATAGCGTGCGCTCAATCCGGCAATAGTGCGCTGTCTGATCGATGTCGCGGAAATATCGAGCAGAGGAATAGTAAATAACGCGATATTTCCCGCGGGCCGCAGGGCAAGCTCGGACGGCTCGGCCCGCCGCTTGCGCAATTCCTCGTCCAGTTCGGCGCCCAGCCCGGACAGTTCGTGTCCGGGCCGCGTCGCCACGGCGATGTGCGCGTGATCGAACAGCTGCCGCCAGGCGCGCCACGTCGGCAGCGTGCGCATCTGGTCGGCGCCGATGATGAGCGCGAGCGGACGGCTGGCGCCGAGATCGCGACGCAAGCGCTGCAGCGTATGAATGGTGAACGTCGCTTCGGCGACGCGCATCTCGGCATCGTCGATGAAAAACCGCGGATGACCGGCCAGTGCGAGGCGCAGCATGTCGAGCCGCGCCTGGATGCCGGCGGCGGGCGCGCCGCGATGTCCGGGCTTGCCGGAGGGCACCCAGCGCACCGACTCCAGTCCGAGCGCCACCAGCGCTTCTTCACCCAGCCGCAGGTGGCCGTGGTGCACCGGATCGAAGGTGCCGCCGAGCACGCCTTGCATGGCGCTCATGCCGGCCGAGCGCGGCTGCGGCGAAGCCGGCCTGATCAGACGCGCACCTCGCCGTTGCCGAACACCACGAATTTCTGCGAGGTCAGGCCCTCCAGGCCGACCGGGCCGCGCGCGTGCAGCTTGTCGGTGGAGATGCCGATCTCGGCGCCCAGCCCGTATTCGAAGCCGTCGGCGAAGCGGGTCGATGCATTGACCAGCACCGAACTCGAATCGACTTCGCGCAGGAAGCGATTGGCCCGATCCGCATCCTCGGTGATGATGGCGTCGGTGTGCTGCGAGCCGTAACGGGCGATGTGCTCCATCGCTGCGTCCATATCCTTAACCACGCGCACCGCCAGAATGGGGGCGAGGTATTCGGCGTACCAGTCTTCCTCGGAAGCGGAGGTCATGCCGGGGACCAGCTTTCTTGCCGCATCGTCGCCGCGCAGTTCCACGCCCTTGTCGAGATAAATCCGCGCCAGCGGCGGCAACACCTTGTCGGCGATCGCTGCGGCGACCAGCAGGGTTTCCATGGTGTTGCAGGTCGCGTAGCGCTGCGTCTTGGCGTTGTCGGCGACGCGTATGGCCTTGTCGATATCGGCGCGGTCGTCGATATAGACGTGGCAGACGCCGTCCAGGTGCTTGATCATCGGGATGCGCGATTCGTTCATCACCCGTTCGATCAGGCCCTTGCCGCCGCGCGGCACGATGATGTCGACATACTCGTTCATGCGCAGCAGTTCGCCCACGGCGGCACGATCGGCGGTTGCCACCACCTGCACCGCGTCCTCCGGCAGTCCGGCCGAGCGCAGGCCTTCCTGCACGCGCGCCGCGATGGCGAGGTTGGAATGCACCGACTCCGATCCGCCGCGCAGGATGCAGGCATTGCCGGCTTTCAGGCAGAGGGCTGCCGCATCCGCGGTGACGTTGGGCCGCGACTCGTAAATGATGCCGATCACGCCGAGCGGCACGCGCATCCGCCCCACCCTGATGCCCGAGGGCTGGGTGTGCAGCTCGCTCACGCTGCCGATCGGATCGGGCAGGGCCGCCACCTGTTCCAGTCCGATCGCCATTGCCTCCACCGATTTCTCGCTGAGGGTGAGGCGATCGATGAAGGCTGCGTCCTTGCCGGCGGCGCGCGCCGACGCAACGTCTTTAGTGTTCGCGGCGATGAGCGCGGCGGCATCGCGGCGCAGCGCGCCGGCCATGGCGGTCAGGGCGCGGTTCTTCGCCGCCGTATCGGCGCGGGCAAGCGCGCGCGACGCGGCGCGGGCGCGCTGCCCGACGGCGCGCATGTAGGACTTCACGTCCGGGGAATTCGAATCCGGGGACTGCGGGACCGGGGACTTTGCGTCGCCGGCGGGAAAAGACGAGTTTGCTGCCACGATATCCAGATCAGATTCTCAAAGAACGAATGTTACACCTCGTCCCGGGATGCCCGCGAACCGGAGCTCGCGGAATGCCGCACGACATCTGAAATTCAGAAGATTTATACGGATGAACCGCCATTCTGCGGACTCCTATGGGCAGTTCCATTATAAATAATGATATGAATCCCGCGGGGCGGGCGCCGCAGTTCGCGTGATCAGTTCCGCGCCGGTACCGTGGCAGCTGGCGGCACACAGGCGAGGCGCAGCCCGAGCTGCAGCAGTTCATCCCAGGCATCGCCCTTGGCCACACCTTTGACGATGCGATCGATTCTTGCCGCCTGCGTGAGCGTGCCCAGCAGGAAATCTCGGTCGAATTTCCTGGCGGCGCGGCCGACCAGGGTCTGGCGCGGCTCGCCCCACACGCGGTTGTCGCGGCACAGGTCCGGCAGATTGCGGCCTTGCGCCAGTCCGTCCTGCACGCGCGCGATGGCGCGCAGTTCTTCGGCGAGCAACCACAGGATGCGCGGCGCCGCCTCGCCCTCGGCGCGCAGCCCCTCCAGCATGCGCACCAGACGCGGCGCCTCGCCCGAGAGCATGGCTTCGGTCAGCTTGCCCGCGTCATAGCGCGCCACGTTCAGCACGGCCTGGCGCACCTGTTCGGCGTCGAGATCCCCTTCGGGCAGCAGTAGTGCAAGTTTCTGTATTTCCTGGTGCGCCGCCAGCAGATTGCCTTCGACACAGTCGGTGAGAAATTGCAGGGTTTCACGCGGCGCGCGCTGCTTCTGGCGCGCGAGGCGAGCGCCGATCCACTCGGGCAAGCGGGCGCGTTCCACCGGATAAACATCGACCACGACGCCGGCGCGCGACAGGGCGCCGAACCATGCTGCCGACTGGTCGCGCTTGGCAAGCCGCGGCAGGCTCACCAGGGTGAGCGTGTCTTCGACGAGCCTCCCGCAATAGGCTTCGATCGCCTGGCCGCCTTCTTCGCCCGGCTTGCCGCCGGGCACGCGCAAATCCACCAGTTGCTTGTCGCCGAACAGGGAGAGGCTGGCGCCGCTCGCGCGCAATTCGCCCCATTTGAAGCCGCGTTCGGCGATGAGCACCGAGCGCTCGGTGAAGCCGGCGGCGCGTGCCCTGGCGCGGATGGCATCCGCCGCCTCCAGCGACAGCAGCGGTTCGTCGCCGTGCAGCACGTACAACCCGGCCAGGTTGCGGGCGAGGTGCGCTTCGAGCTGGTCAGACCGGATATGGGCTGCCGCCAACGCTTACTCGTTCTCGGGCGGTTTCGACTTGGCCAGGCGCCGCATGATCTGTTGCACCATGTCGTTCTGCATGTCGCGGTACATCAGCGCTTCTTCGCTTTCCTTGGCGAGCACCTGCGAATCGTTCGAGGTGATGTCGCGGGTGAGCTGAATCTCGCTCAGCGGCAGGTAGTCGCGCCCCTTTGCATCGAGCACGCGAAACGTGACCTTGTAGCGCAGCTGGTATTCCTGCACCCGGCCGGCGGTATTGAACGAGAGGATGATTTTTTCGCGCGTCTCCTGCGCGATGCTCAGAATCGCCTGCGCGCCCTGCGGCGAGTCCACCAGTTTGGTTCTGGTGCCGGCGGAAATGTTGCGCTTAAGGTCGATGGAGATCGGGCTGGCAGTGGCGACCTGCAGCGTGTCGAAGGGCAGTTCGGCGATACCGCGCAACTGGAAGCCGCAGCCGCCCAGGGCGAACGACAGCGCGAACGACAGCGCGAGCGCCAGCGACATCATCAACCCGCGCGCGGTGTCGCGGCCCCCGCGTCCGGCTTTTAGCCCTGGCCTTTCAATCATGATCCTTCACCCTTCGGTGCTTGCGTTCAAAGCGCCGCGTTCAAACCACCACGTTCACCAGCCGGCCCGGCACCACCACCACGCGCTTCACCGGCTTGTCCCCGATGTGGCGCAGCACCGCTTCATGACGGAGCGCGATCTGCTCTAGTTCCTGCTGGCCCGCACTCGCCGGCACTTTCAGCTTGCCGCGCATCTTGCCGCTGATCTGCAACACCAGTTCAAGCTCGTCCTGAACCAGGGCCGCCTCCACCGGTTCAGGCCAGCTCGCCGCGAGGATATCCTCGCCGAACCCGAGTTCGCGCCACAGATGGTGGCACACATGCGGCGTAATCGGCGAAAGTATCCGCAACAGGATCGCCAGGCCTTCCTTGTAAATCGTATTTCGAGCATTTCGAGCTCTTTCCCGACTTTTCGAAATGTCCGGGCTGAATGCGTATGCTGCGAAAGCTGGATCATCCAGTGCGTTAAGTATTTTCATGGACGCTGATGCCACGGTATTGTATTGATGGCGAGACATGTCGTAATTCGCTTGTTTCAGATGCGTATGAATTTGCCTCCGCGTTTCCGCTTGCGTCCGATCTAAAGTATTGGGGTCAACTTCTGCGATTGATTTGATGCCCCCGTCCGATTTGAACTCCTCGGAGATTCGATAGCAAAAATTCCACACCCGTTTGAGAAAGCGGAACGAGCCTTCGACGCCCGAGTCGGACCATTCCAGCGATTGTTCCGGCGGGCTGGTGAACATCATGAAGAAGCGCGCCGTGTCCGCGCCATACTGGTCCACCAGCGATTGCGGATCGACGCCGTTGTTCTTTGACTTGGACATGGTGCCGATGCCGTCGGACTCCACCGGCTGGCCGTCCGCGCGCAGCACCGCGCCGATGCGCTTGCCGTTTTCGTCGGTCTTCAGGTCGACGTCGGCGGGGTTGTAATAGGTGATGCGGCCGTCCGCGCCTTTTCTGAAGAAAATTTCGTTCAGCACCATGCCTTGCGTCAGCAGCCGCGCGAACGGTTCGTCGAAACCGACCAGGCCCAGGTCGCGCATCGCCTTGCTCCAGAAGCGCGAGTAGAGCAGGTGCAGGATGGCGTGCTCGATCCCGCCGATGTACTGGTCCACCGGCAGCCAGTGGCCGACACGCCCATCCACCATGGCGTCTTTCCGGTCGGGGCAGGCGTAGCGGATGTAATACCAGGACGAATCGACAAAGGTGTCCATGGTGTCGGTCTCGCGCCGCCCCGGCGCGCCGCATTTCGGACAGACGCACTCGAGGAAAGCCTTCGAGCGGTTGAGCGGATTGCCGGCGCCGTCCGGCACCAGATCTTCGGGCAGCACCACCGGCAACTGGTCCTCCGGCACCGGCACATCGCCGCACCCGGCCTGCCTCTCCTCTCCCTCCTGTCCGGCGTAGCCGAGGCAGTGAATCAGCGGGATCGGTGTGCCCCAGTAGCGCTGCCGAGAAATGCCCCAGTCGCGCAGCCGCCATGTCACCTGCTTCTCGCCCAGCCCCTGCGCTTTTAGGTCGGCGGCGATCGCAGCCGTCGCGTCCTCGAAGCCCAGCCCATCGTAGCGGCCTGAATTGATGCAGGCGCCATATTCGGAATACCAGGACTGCCAGGCATCGGTGAATGCGCCCGCCTGCTTGTGATCGATCCAGGCGATCACCTGCGTTATCGGCAGGTCGTATTTCTTTGCAAACTCGAAATCGCGCTCGTCGTGTCCGGGCACGCCCATCACCGCGCCTTCGCCATAGCTCATCAGCACGTAGTTGCCCACCCAGACGGGCAACTGCGCACCGTTCAGCGGATGCGTGACGAACAAACCGGTCGGCATGCCCTTCTTTTCCTGGGTCGCGAGTTCGGCTTCCTGCACGCCGCCGCGCTTGCATTCGTCGATGAATGCGGCCAGTGCCGGATTGTTCCTCGCCGCATGTGCCGCGAGCGGATGTTCCGCCGCCACCGCGCAGAAGGTCACGCCCATCAGTGTGTCGGCACGGGTGGTGAACACGCGCAGCAAGCCCTTTGTTGTGCCTCCCCCTTCAGGTTGTTCCCCTCTCTCTTCGGGAGAGGGGTCAGGGGTGAGGGAGGATCGCGCGAGATTTCCCTCACCCTCTGTCCCTCTCCCGGAGGGAGAGGGAGGCAAATCCAATCCTCTCCCGGAGGGAGAGGGAGGCAAATCCAATCCTCTCCCGGAGGGAGAGGGAGGCAAATCCAATCCTCTCCCGGAGGGAGAGGGAGGCAAATCCAATCCTCTCC
>SHXF01000068.1 GCA_009693435.1 Betaproteobacteria bacterium
AGTCCGCGCAGCTGGTTCCAGTGCTGCGGTGATTCGGCCAGCAGCGTTACGTTCGGCGATTCCAGCCACGCGTCGATCTGATCGATGGCGAGGGCCAGCGGTGTGGGAGGCTTGAAGATTCCGGGGTGGGTGACGATGGCAATGAATTCGTGTATGCAAGGCCATGGCAGCGCCCACTGTGCCCTGCCTTCGGCAAGCCCGGTCACGCGCTCGCTGGCGGTCACGTGCCAATCGGATTCCTCGCGGTGCGCATAGACAAGAATATTGGTGTCGACCGCGATCAAGTGCCGCGCCCTTCGTAGGCCAGCTCCCGCAACTTGTCCCAGGAGGCGCCGCGCAGTGGCGCCTGCAGCCCCTCGCCGCGGAAGCTCGCCTTGCGCAGTTTGAACCGGCCAGCGTTGCGCCGGCTTTGCAGGACCTGGCGCAGACCGCGCTCGACCAGTTCGCGCAGCGTTGTTCCGTCACGCAGGGCAGCGCGCCGTGCTTCCGCGAGCAGCGGTTCGGGAATATCGATTGTTGTCTTCATATTGCTAACAATATCATAGTAACCATACTGGTGGAGCTCAACGGTGCGGCCCTTGTTTACTATAATGGCAACATTGTGCAATGCTGAACCACCAGTGCTGAACCACAATTGCCCGACGCATCCAAATTTCCCCGCTGGAAGACCCAAATGAGCAAACCGAACGCCGCCCCAGACATTGCCGACCTGGTCGATGACCGGCCGTTCGACGCTGTATTTCGCGTCGACAAGCGCGTGTTTCTGGATCCCGGTCTGTTCGAACGCGAACTGCGGGCGATATTCGAAGGTGGCTGGGTGTTCCTGTGCCACGAAAGCCAGATCCGCTCGCCCGGCGATTACTTCACCGGGTTCATCGGCCGGCAACCGGTATTCGCACTGCGCCAGAAGGATGGGTCCATAGGCGGCTTCCTCAATGCCTGTCCGCACCGTTCGTCGATGCTGCTTCCTTTGCGCCAGGGCGCGCTGAAGGGCAGCACCATCACCTGCCGCCTGCATGGCTGGGTGTTCGGCGCGACCGGCAAGTGCATCAAGGTCAAGTTCGAGGATGGTGGCGGTTACGTGGGAGGAGAAGCATCGGGCGGAAAAGCGTCGGGTGAGCAGATCGATCTGATGCCGCTGGCTCGTATCCAGAGCTATCGGGGCTTCGTGTTTGCCAGCCTGAAGCGCGACGTGGCGGCGCTTGCGTCCCACCTTGGTGCGGCCGCGACATTCATCGACCTGCTCGTCGATCAGTCGCCCGACGGGGTGGAGCTGCTACGCGGCTCGTCCACCTACGTCTGCCGGCACAACTGGAAAATACAGGTGGAGAACGTGGTGGACGGCTATCACACGCCGACCCTGCATCGCGTATTCGCCAACACCATGATCCATCGCGAGATGCGCGACGGCGTGCAGGGCATGCTCAAGACCGAAACCGGTCGCATCCTCGACAAGCCGGTCACCGGTTGCTATGACCTGGGCAACGGCCATGTCGCGATCTGGACCGACCGTGCATCGCCCGAGGCGGCGCCGCTGTACCCTGCGACCGCGCGCATCGAGCGCAGTTTCGGAACGGAAAAGGCCAACTGGATGTTGCGGCGGGGCCGGAACATTCTGGTGTTTCCCAATCTGATCATCAATGACCTCGCCTCCACCCACATCCGCACCGTGCGCCCGCTGGGCGTGGACCAGTGCGAGATCACCATCTGGTGCATCGCGCCGGTGGGCGAGCCCGCGGAGGCGCGCTACGCCCGGCTGCGCAAGTTCGAGGATTTTTTCCTCGTGACCGGCTTTGCAACCTCGGACGACGTGGCGTCGCTCGACTGCGTGCAGACCGGATCGCAGGCCACGGCGCGCCAGTGGACCGATTATTCGCGGGGCATGGCCACGGTTGTCCAGGGCGCGGATGCGGCGGCGCGCGAACTGGGCTTCGAACCGGTGACGAGCAATTCCAGTTTCGACCACGAGACCTCCAACCACGGCATATACCGGCACTGGACGCGGGTCATGGGTGCGGATTCGGGTGCGGATTCGGGTGCGCATTCGGGCGCGCATTCGCGGGCGCAGATACGATGAATACCGTTGAGTTGCATCATGAGGTGGCGCAATTCATCGGACTCGAGGCGCGCTTGCTCGACCAGCGGCGCTGGCAGGCGTGGCTGGCCCTGTTCGCGGAAGACATTGTGTACTGGGTGCCGGCGTGGGCCACGGAAAGCGAACTCACCGCCGACCCGCGCAATGAACTGAGCATGATCTACATCCGCGGGCGCGGCGGACTGGAAGACCGGATTTTTCGCATCGAGTCGGGCGATTCGTTCGCCTCGGTTCCGCTCGACCGGACAGCGCATGTCATCGGCAGCGTGACGGCGCGACCGGGGGAGGGAGCGGATATCGAAGCCGAGGCGGGCTGGATCTGCCATTCGTTCGGCAGCCGCGGATCGCGAACCCTGGCCGGGCAATACGATTACACGCTGCGGCGCAGCGGTGAGGGTCTGCGCATCGCGCGCAAGCGCGTGGTACTGATCGATGACAAGCTGGAAGGCCCGGTCGACATCTACCATATCTGACCGGGGCAGGCGCACTGACACGTCGCTGAGCAGTCGGCGAATCGCGATTCGAAATACACCAGGGAGCGGAACTTGACCTCGACCATCCGGCACGTGCAGGCCCTCGCCGTCATCGCCATGCTTGCCGGATCCTGTATCGCCGCATACGCGCAGGATGTCTTCCCGAGCAGGCCCATCAAAGTGATCGTGCCGGTCACCGGCGGCACCATGGATCTGCTGGCGCGATTGGTGGCGCCAAAATTGTCGGAAGCGCTGGGCCAGCCGGTGCTGGTCGAGAACCGGCCGGGCGCCGGCGGTTCCATCGCCACCGACTTCGTCGCCAAAGGTCCGGCCGACGGCTATACCCTGCTGATCGGTTCGACCGGCGCGATCGCGATCAACGTCACCCTGCAGAAGAACCTGCCCTACGATCCGGTGCGGGACCTCGCCCCCATCACCAATGCCGTGATGGGCGCCCAGTTGCTGGTCGTGCACAAGAGCGTGCCGGTCGCAACCGTGGCGGAACTGGTCGCGCATGCGAAAGCGCGTGCCGGGCAAATGAGCTACGGCTCCATCGGCGTGGGCACGGCCTCGCACCTCACCATGGAAATGTTCAAGTCGGCAGCCGGGATGAATCTGGTGCATGTGCCGTACAAGGGGGCGGGGCCGGCGATGACCGACCTGATCGGCGGGCACTTGCACGCCGGCTTTTTTGTCGCGTCGAACGCACTGCCCCACATCAAATCCGGGACGCTGAAGGCGCTGGCCTCGACCGGCCGCAAGCGCATAGTCGCGTTGCCGGGCGTGCCGACCATGATCGAATCGGGGTTTCAGGACTTCGAGGCGATTGCCTGGATCGGCTTTCTCGCGCGGGCCGGCACGCCGGCGCCGCTGCTGGATCGCCTCCATGGCGAGATCGTGCGCATTCTGGCGACTCCGGAGGTGCGGGACAAACTGGTCGCCGAAGAGTTCGAGGTCATCGGCAGCTCGCGCGACGAATTCGGCAGCCTGATACGCTCCGAAATACTGAGATGGGGCACGGTCATCAAACAGATCGGCGCGGTCGGGTCGGGCTGAGCGCAGTATCGGGATTCAAAGGCCAAAGGTCTTGGCCGCACGCGGCGCCGGCGTGCACGCAGCGGTGCGTCCCCTTCGTCAGGCCCGTTCCTCGGCCTCCACCTGTATGAGCTCCTGCTTCAGCAGGTGCCAGATCTCGCGCCGATAGCGCACGAATCGCTCGCTCGCCTTGACCTCCTCCTCATCGCGCCAGCGCGGGCGCGGCAGGTCGACGTCTATGGTGCGCAGGATGCGTCCTGGACGGGCGCTGAACATGACGATCCTGTCGGAGAGAAAAATCGCCTCTTCGATGCTGTGGGTGACGAAGATGACTGTCTTGCGATCGACCTCGAGGAGCTTGAGCAACTCCAGTTGCAGCAACTCACGGATTTGCGGATCGAGCGCGCCGAACGGTTCGTCCATGAAGAGATAGGCGGGCGCCGTGGCCAGCGCGCGCGCCAGGCCGATGCGTTGCTTCATGCCGCCGGACAACTGGTGCGGAAAGTAGCCCGCAAAATGTTCCAGTCCGACCAGTTTTAGCGTCTCCTCCGCCCGGCGCCGCCGCGCCTCGCGCGGCACGCCCTGGACCTCCAGCGCGAATTCGATGTTCTTCTGCGCATTGCGCCAGGGTAGCAGATTGAATTCCTGGAACACCATGGCGCGGCCCAGGCTGGGCCGGCGCACCACCGCGCCGTCGATCTTCACCGTGCCCGAACCGGGCGTCACCAGGCCGGCGAGGATGCGCAACAGCGTGGTCTTGCCGCATCCGCTGGGCCCGAGGAAGGAGACGAACGAGCCCTCGGCGATGGTGAGCGACACGTCGTCCAGCACCGGCAATGGTTCTTGGCCGCCGTCGAAGCGTGCGAAGTGGTGGCTGACGTTTGAGACCTCTATCACCGTTCTTCTCCGATCCTGCCCGTAGGGTCGCGCTCAGCCGATGACGGCGAGCGCCATCTTGCGACGTCCGAGCCGTTCTGCGCCACTGGCGGTGACCACCACGGTGTCGCCGATCTGCGCCGACGGTCCTTTTTGCAGGGACAGCACGCGCGGCTTGAGGATGAAGGTCATTCCCGCCTGCAGTTCGATCTGGCGGAACCGGGCGACGTCGGCGTCCCCCAGGAGCGCCGGGCTCTCGTCGCCCAGGCCGCGCGCGTGCATCATCGGGTGCGCCCACCTGCAGCGTCCCTTGCCTTCGCGCTCTACGGTCTGCAAGTAGGTATCCATCAACGTCCCCAGCGTCTCGCCCGGGCGCATTTTCGCGAGCACGTTATCGAAGCAGGCGAGCGCGATGCGCAGCATTTCGGAATATTGGCTGGAGGGCTTGCCGATGCTGACAGGCGCCACCGATTGCGCCGAATAACCGGCGTAGCGCGCCTCGATTTCGTTGACGATCAGATCGCCTTTCGCGAGGGTGCGATCGGTGGTGACGAACTGCCCGTGCCCGAGATCGCGCCCGCTCGCGAATATCAGCAGCGACGGCTGTTCCCCGCCGTTCTCGAGCATGGTGTGCACCAGCTTGGCGTAGAGGCGCCGCTCCGTGATTCCCGGCCGCGCCGTCCGTATCATGGCTGCGATCATTTTCTCTATGATCGCCTCCGACTGCCGCATCAGCTGGATTTCCTCCTCGCTCTTGACCGAGCGCAGATCCTGGATGAGCGCGGTCGCGTTCACCAGTTCGGCGGCGGGGAAGGCGGCCTGCAATTTCATGACCGTGGTATACGGCACGATGCCGTCGGGGGCACGGGTCAATCCGGCAAGGCCCGATACGCCGATGCGCTTGGGCGGGGTTTTCATTTCCTTCAGCCGCTCGATGGCGTTGTCGGCCCAGTGGTTGCGCCCGTCGCGGATGTCCTTCACCCAGTTCTGCGCCCGCTTCCAGAAGTCCGCGCGATTGAATACGTACGCGGTCACGCTGCCTTCGCGCGGAAAAACGGTGAGCGTCTCGGTGCCGAAGCCGCCTATGGTCGTGATGTAGCGGGAATCCGCCATCATCTGTTCCCAGCGGCTGACATTCGCGGGGAGTATCAGCGCGTCGAGGCCCTGCGCGTCCATGCGCTTGCGCACCAGCCGGTAGCGGCGGTCCCGCTCCTTGAGCGTAAGCCTTGGCAGCTCGACTGTCTCTTTGCCTGTCGACATGAATCTCTCCCCTTGTTCCCGGTTCATTCCTGTATGGCGGTCTTGCCCGCGACGCAGGCTGGCCCGACCGCTTATCGGTCTGCCGAGTGATCGACCCAGGGCGTGATCCAGCGCTCTGCACTGCGCATCAGCGAATTCAGCACGATGCCCGTCCCCGCAAGTATCCCCACCCCCACGAAGATCATCGCCGTGTCGTAGGAAGCGCCTGCCTGGAATATCAGGTACCCGAGCCCGGCCGTCGCCGCGTACAACTCGGCCACCACCACCATGATCAGCACCCGCCCTATGGCAAGGCGCATGCCTGCGATGATGAACGGCAGCGCACCCGGCCCGATGATCTTGACCAGGATCTGCAGCTCGCTTGCGGTGAACGAGCGCGCAGTCTCGATCAGCCGCCGGTCGACCATGGATACGCCTGCCTCGGTGTTGATGATGATGACGAAAACCGCGCCGAGGAATACCAGCGCGATCTTGGATGCCACGCCGATGCCCAGCCAGATGATGAGCAGCGGCAGGAAGGCGACCGTCGGCGAGGAGTACTTCGCCATGATGAAGGGCTCGAGCGTGTCGCGCGCCAGGCGGTTTCGCCCCATGAAGGTGCCGAGCGGCACGCCGACGAGGACAGAGAGTGCGAATCCCCAGAAGGCAATCTCCCCGCTCGCCCCCATGTGCTGCCAGATGCTGCCGTCGGCAAATACTTCGACGAGGCGCTGAGCCACCAGTGTGGGGCTGGAAAGAAACAGCGGGTTGACGCCGCCGCCGCGAACCGACCACTCCCACACCGAGAAAAACAATACGATGGCGATGGTGCGGGTGATCCCGGTCCGGTGCCGCTTCCAGATTCGAGCGGCCAGGTCCGGAGAACCCTGACTGTCGGTGGCGCGCGATGCACCCCCGGTTGCACCGGCGACGGTGGCTTTCGCCATGATGATTCTGTGAACGGTCCGGTCTAGCGCGACGGCTTCCAGCCGGCGGCCTTGAGGTCGCGGTTGACTTCGTGCGCCATGCTGAAATCGTAGATCTCGGTGAGCGGCCGGATCTTGTCCTTGGCGACATTGACCAGCTGGGCGCGCACGTCGGTGTCCAGCCGCTGCAATTCATCAGTGATCGTACCGTCCACGGTGCGACTGGCGATTATTTCATCGTATTCGGTGCTCATCGCGCGCCTGTCTCGTTTCGGATTGTATTTCATCAGCATGCTTATCGATTCCTCGCGAAAAGCCGCAGCGTAATAGTGGCCCTTGATGCTGGCGCGCACGAATCGTTTGATGCGCTCGCGGTCCTTCTTGATATTTGCATCGGCGATGGCGACGCCGGTATAGGGCATCTGGATGTTATCGAACATGTCGTAGAGCAGATGCCCTTTGGGTGCGGTACCAGAGACGCGCAGTTGCGCCGTTTCAACACGGGTGAGTATGACCACCGGCAGCGAACCCGAGGAGATCGCGGCAAACCGGCCCGCGCCGAAACCCAGCGGCGTGAAACTGACGGCATTCGGATCCAGGCCGCTTTTCATCAGGGCCACGCGCATGCCGACTTCGAAGGTATCGCCGCGCGTCTGGATGCCTATCGTTTTCCCCTTGATGTCGGCGATCGTCTTGATATCGGGCGTCGTCGACCAGACTTGATAGGGCAGCCGGTTCCACGGGAAATAGAGGAGTTTCAGCGGAGCGCCCTTGAGGATGGCGCTCAACGCCGACGAGCCCGAGGTGTTGAATTCCAGATCGCCGGAAATCAGCGCCGGGGTCGCCACACCGCCGCCCGCAAGCACCATCTCTATCTCGAAGCCCTCTTCCCTGAAGTAGCCTTTTTCAATAGCGGCAATGTACGTGACGTAGTTGGCCTGCACCTCCGCAAACGACATCTTGACCTTCTCCACCGCGCGAGCGTCCGCGCCGGGCAGCGCGAACGCAAGCAGTGCCGCGGCGGAAGCCGAGCGCAAAAATCCCGTAAAACTCATGAATCGCCTCGCTTTGAAATTGCCGTGGCGCGCCTCATCCTGCCGCAGCCAGACGGTATGCGGCTTCCTTCAGAACCGTGGTCTTGATTTCGAAGGTGCTGTTGTATGCGTGCCGGGTGAGGTCGGCCGTGATGCGCCAAGGCAGGCCGCTGTAAAAATTCAGGCGCCGGAAATCGGTCGATTCGGGCGGATCGGTGAGCACGCTGTGCGAGATGCCGCGCGGGATGATGGTCACTTCGCCGGGCTGGATGGGCACGTTTTCAAATTCCGACATGTCCAGCGCCTTGCCGCGGAACTGAATGCGGATTTCCTCGCTCCTGAGCGCGCGGTGGAAGGCAAACTGTTCGCCGACGATGTTGTAGGTTTTGACTTCGAGGTTGGGGCCCTTGAAGATCGGGTTGGCGCCGCCCTTCTTGCCGACGACCTCGGTGAAGAAATCGAAGGCGCGCAGCTTGCGTATGCCGCTCACCTTGCCCTGGAATGTGGTGCTGGACGCGCCGACCAGGTACGCGTAATCGCGATCCGCCACGGTCAGGTCGTCCGGCCGATCGTCCCAGCAGTGCATGATCTCTTGGACCTTGCCGCCGCGCTGCGGTGCTTCGCGGCCCGCCGGGACGGTCCAGTCGGGGCCGCCGACGCGCTTCACCTCGAACTCGGTGTGGCTGGTATAGCGGCTTTCGTCGTAAAGATCGGTGAATGGTTCGTGCGCATGCGCGAACCAGCGCAGGCTGTCGGCGCTGCCGGTGGAGCGGTGCGCGATGCCCTCGGGTATGAACATCAATTCGCCCGGGCGCATTTCGTAATCGCCGAACTCGGTCTCCAGCGTGGTCCGGCCGCAGTACTGGAAGTACACGACGTCCGCGTCCACGTGGCGGTGGAAATGTTCCTGCGCCCCCACGACACTCTCGACGCCGATGCGATGATCGTCGTTCTGCAGCAGCATGAGCGACTGGTTGGGCATCGCCAGCAGATCGAAGGCGCGAAAAAGCGGAATGAATCGGGTGCTCTTGGTCGAAGCCATGAGGTCGGCCTTGTTGCGGTCCGACCAGGCTTCCATCGGCGCACGGGGCGAAGTGTCCCATGTCGTCATGAACTCGCGGATTTTTACGATGCGACCCTCGTCAGGCATGGCTACCCCTCCTTCGATTGAATGTCGACTGCGCTATGTTAAGCGCTGCTTGGTGCATCCGAAACACATTGTGTAGCGCCTGCGCGTCGAACGCAAGGCGCGGATCCGCTCGGTCCCGGGGGCCGACCGGACTTGATGGGAGACCACCTGCGGGCCTCGCGACAGGCAGGGAAATGCGCAGCCCGCGTGACGGCAGTCAGGCCGCCAGCCCGCTCGTCGCGTGGAAGTACGCGACTGCTGCCTCGGCGATGATCTGGTCCTGTTCCGCGGTGCCGGAACTGATGCCTATCCCGCCGACTATCTGCCCGTCCACGGTCACCGGCAGTCCGCCGCCGATGACGCTGAAGTGCCCGCCGTTGGTGATGTGTATGCCGAAGGTCGGTTGTCCGGGCACGCACAGCTGGTTGTAGACATGCGTGCCGCGGCGCGCGACCGCACCGGTAAAGGCCTTGTCGACCGCGATGGAGATGCTGCTGACCTTGCCCCCGTCCATACGGTCAAAGCGGATCAGGTGTCCGGATTCGTCGCACACCGCTATGCACTGGGGTACGCCGATTTCCTTCGATTTGATCACCGCGCCTTCGATCAGGATTTGCGCTTCGGTTATGGAGAGGCGTTTGATGGTCAGCATGGTCAAGCTATCCTTTTTGAAAGTACCGTGGTCTTGAGATGGTCGCGCAGCGCCTGGATCTCGTCCTTGTCGAGCGAGGCATAGGGCGGATACATGCCGCCGAGCGGTATGCCGATGAGATCCATCGCCGCTTTCATCGTCGCTGTCAGGCCGCGATGCATCCACCTGGCGGGAAAGAGGGCGAACTGCTGCTGTACTTCCATGGCGCGCGCGTAGTCGCCGGCGACGAAGGCGTCGATGATGTGGCGCGCGATCTCCGAGCCGGGCGGCGGCATGGTGGCGCCGGAGCCGCCCAGCATGAGGGTGGCGAGCAGCATCTGCACCGTGGTGAAGTAGCGCGCGTGGCCGGCGCGATCGATCTCGAATATCAGTCGGCCCACGCGGTTCAGGTCGCGCGAGCTTTCCTTGATGTATTTCACCTGATCTATTTTCGATATGGCTATGGTCGCCGGCACCGACACATCGGCGCCGGGCCCGGCGTTGAGGTAGAGCGTGATCGGCAGGCGCACTTCCTTCGATACTGCTTCGAAATAGGCCACCAGATCGCGGTCGTTCGGCGGCCCGCCGAAGGGACGCAGCGGCGCGAGGATCTGCACGATGGCCGCGCCCAGCGACTCGGCATATTCGGCGAGGGCGATCGTCGTCCTGATCGAGGCGTGGGAGCAACCCACCATCACCGGACAGCGGCCGCGCACCAGTTCCACGGTGCTGCGGATCAGCGCCTTGCGCTCCTCCAGGCTGAGGTAGGTGTATTCCTGCGCTTCCACGCCGGCCGCCACCACCATGGTCGCCCTGCAATCGTCCACTATGTAATCGATCTCGCGCGCCAGGGCTTTTTCGTCCACCTTGAGATCGCCGGTGAAAGGTGTCAGGGGTGCGACCACCAGATCGGGTGCTGTCATGCGTGTGTCTCCTGCTGTCAGTTAGAGGTGCCGTTGCGGCTTCTCAGTGCCGTCGTTCGCGTCAATACGACCGGTTTTCAACTCCCGAAATCAGCGCAATGCCGGCATCACCCGCGCCGCCAGCAATTCCATCGTCTTCATCGTTTTCCAATGCGCGATGCCCCCGAAATTGGCGATCACGCACAGCTCGCCGATGCCCGGCACCGCCTTGATGCGCGCGATCTGTTCGGTCACCTGTTCCGGCGTGCCGACAAAGGCAATCTCGCGATCGATGATTTCGTCGACGCTCATGCGCGCGAGGCGCTCCAGCATGCCGGTGGCGTAGAAGCCGTAGCCTTTTTTCTCCAGTTCATCCTTGTCGGGCAGCGAGGCCACCGGACTCGCGTTGTAGGCCAGAAAATTCCGCAGCGCCTCGCCCGCCTCGCGCCGCGCCTGCGCCGGATCATCGTCCATGTAGACGGCGCGCAGGTAGACGATGTCGGGCTGGTGGCCGTGCGCCGTGCAATCGCGGGTGTAGGTGGCAAGCCGCTCGGCGACTTCCGCGTGCGGATACACCGGCGGCACCAGCACCCCCCAGCCGCGCTCGGCGGTGCGCGGATCGCCGATCTTCATGTAGAACCTGGGATGGGGTTTCTGCAATGGCTTGGGGACCACGATCTGGTTGCGGTAGGAGTGGAAGCGGCCTTCGAAATTGACGGCGTGCTCGGACCACGCCAGTTGCAGCACCTGCAGCGCTTCCTCGAAGCGCTCGCGGGATTCCTCCATCGGCACGCCGGCCGAAATGAAATTCCACGGGTGCCCGCGGCCCAGGCCGCATTCGAGGCGTCCTCCGGTGAGGATGTCGGCCGCCGCGATCTGGCCGGCGAGCTGCAGCGGGTGGTGCAGCGCCAGGGTATGCAACGCGGTGCGGAAGCGGATGCGCCTGGTGCGCTGGGCCATCGCGGTGAAGAAGGCAAGCGGATTCGCCGAGATCGAGAACTGCTCCTGGCAGTGGTGCTCGACCATCGACACCACGTCGAAGCCGAGCGTATCGCCCGCTTCGATCTGCTGCATCGCCTCCCGGTACACCTGCGCGTGATCCTTGCCGGGCGGACACTGAAGTTCGAAATACAAGCCGAAGCGCATGGCGTCTATAGGGCCTTCATAGGCATACCGTTCGCCCAGAGCCTGTCGAAGGGTGCGAGCACCACCCTGTCGTTCGCTCTGAGCCTGTCGAAGGTCGCGAGCACCACCCTGTCGTTCGCCCTGAGCCTGTCGAAGGGCGCCCGCGCATCGGCAAGCGCACTATGTCCGCTACTGCAGCACCCGTCCGGCCAGATCGATCGGCTTCTTCAGCAGCCCGTACTTGACCATCAGTTCCGAGGTCTTCTGCACTTCGGCGGTGTTCACCTTCTCGCCGAATCGCGGCAGCATTACCGCATCCTTGAGCGCTGCATTGAGGCCGGTGTACTCGACGTTGATCTGGCGCGTCTCGGCCTGATTGGCGTTGGCGAACTGCGAACCCTTGATGACGGCGCGTGCGAATTTGGCGGCGGTCTGCGGATTCTTTTTCACCCAGGCGGTGAGCGCGAGGTACTGCGTGATGTCGGCGTTCGGCTGCACTTCCACGTAGCTGTATCCGATGGCTTCGGTCTTGCCGCTGTTCAGCAGGATGGTGCGGAAGGGCTCGACCTGGCCGATGGCATCGATCTGCTTGTTGAGCAGCGGGTCGTTCATCTGCGGGAAGGGCACCTCGACGAAGCGCACCTTGGTCCGATCCACACCGTGCTTGTCGAGCAGGGCCACCATGTACAGCCAGGCGGTGCTGTTGATGACGTTGATCGCGATGCGCTTGCCTTCCAGTTCCTTCGGGCTCTTGTAGGCGCCCGTGAGCGTCATCAGCGCCGTGGTCGAGTCGGGCGGGCTGCTGCGCACCACCGCGGACGGGGCGAGGAGGGTGGCGTCCAGGCCCTGCTCGATCGCCTGCAGGGTGGAAACCGTATTGGAGAGGATGATGTCCACCTTGCCCGACTGCAGCACCGGAATCATCAGCGCGGAGCCGGCCATCTTGCTCACTTCGATCTCCAGGCCTTCTTCCTTGAAGTAGCCCTTCTTGTCGGCGATCACCGCGCCCAGCGATTCGGAGAAGGGCAGCAGGATGACCTTGAGCTTTTCCTGCGCGCCGGCGGGCGCGGCCAGCGGGCCGGCGAGGATGAGACCGAGGACGGCAGTTACGAGCGAAAGTGCGGAGCGGTTGTTCATGGATTCCCTCTTCTGGGTTGGTGCAACGCTGCGGGGGAATTTACCAGAAACGGGAGGTGGGTGCGGTGGGGTGCGCGTTGCATGTCAAGGCCGTGCAACGGAACCGGCAAGGGTGTCGGCGTTGCAAGGCGGCGCATCTCGAGCACCGTATGGCACGCATGATCAACGTTGTGCGCCCGACCGCGGGCAAGCGGCGCAGCGAACCTGATGGTTAGCGCGTGGTTAGCGCGCGCCCGGTCCGTACAGCCGGTCGAGGTAGTCATTCAGAACGTGATGAATGCCGGATTCGAGTGTGCTGAGTCTGCCCGGCACATAGTTCTTCGATTGCATCGCGTTCTGAAGCGAAGTCAGCATCATGGAATCCTCGCCCAGGAACAACTGGGTGTAGTCGTCGTAGACGCGGGAGCGTTCGGCAAAATCGGGAAGATCGAAAAATTCCTTGGGAAAGAGACTGTAGATGACCGCGTGAGACGTGGTTTCGGTATCGGGCCAGACGATGAAAATTTGCACGTTGTCCATGCGCGCGACGATCTGGATATTCGGCGCAAGGTGGCACGATGTCGCAAAATTGTCGGGGTGATGCTCAAGCGCAGACATTTTCCGGAAGAGTGTTTCGCCGTCCGGTGTCTTGGGTTTGCCTTCGTAGACGGTGCATGTTCCGCCGTTTTTGCGGAGGTGAAAAGGGAATCTATCCGGGCGTCCGCGATGCTTGCCGAAGGTTTTGTAATGCAATGTCTGTGAGTGATAGACATCCATCACGTTCTCTACCACGAACTTCCAGTTCGCCTTCGCCGCGAAATGAACCTTGCTGGCGATGCGGCAGTTTTCCATGCGCAACACGCCCGTGTCCCGGGCAAAATCTTCCAGATGCTCGGCAAGGGGGGCGGCGCTATCGTCCAGATTCACGAACAGCCAACCCGCCCACTCGCCGATACGAATCGGCTTCAGTTGGCCGCTCCCCGGATCGAAATGCACAGACTCCTTCATGAATCCGGCGGCGGTGAGCCTGCCGTCGAGATCGTAGGTCCAGGCATGGTAGGGGCAGCTGAACGTTGTGGTGTTGCCGCAATCCTGGGCGAGTTCCACGCCGCGGTGCAGGCACACATTCGCAAAGCACCGGACTTCGCCCTGCGCGTTTCTGGTCACGATGATCGGCTCATTCAGCAGTCGAATCGCCATGTAATCGCCGGGATTGGCAATTTCCTCGCTTCGCCCGACGCAGCACCACTCCCGGGTGAAAATCCGCTCCTTCTCGAGCGCGAATATTTCGCTTGAATGATAAATCGCTCCGGGCACATGCGAGGCCTCGGGCAAGGCGTGCCTGATCCCTGCAAATTCCGGCAGGGACGAGGCCTGAATGGTGGTGGTGACGGCCACTTCTGTCTCCTGGATTGGGCGCTGTGCAGACATCATAGAGGCTTGCCTGACAATCGCCGAAGCATATTAGCTTGACGAAATAGCGCGTGCAATGCGACAGTTTCAACGTCAGTGCGGTGGCGATGCGTGTGTCAGGGCGTTGTGGCCATCGGCTTGCGCCAGGTGCCTGGCACCCGATCCCCACACGGCTCGCAGGTGTCGCTGGAAGTTGTTGACCAGCTATTTTCGAGCGCGTACCATTTTTTCGCTTTCGGTCCTGCGTTGTCCCGCCCCCAGAAAAGGAAAAAAATGTCCCGCTGCGCCCTTACCCTTGCATGCGCGCCGTACGATCGCACCCTGCCGCTGTTCGACGGCCGGGTGCGGGCGGAGGGCATCGACCTCAATGTGATTCTGCTGCGTTACGAGGATACGTTCTGGCGCATGCTGCGCCACCAGGAGTTCGACGTATCGGAGATGTCGCTTTCCTCCTACCTGATCTCCAAGGAGCGCGGCCCCGACCTGATCGCGATCCCGGTGTTTCTGTCGCGGGTGTTTCGCCATTCGAGCATCTATGTCAACGCCAATTCCGGCATCGAGGCGCCGGCCGACCTCGTGGGCAGGCGCGCCGGCGTCCCCGAGTACCAGATGACCGCGGCCCTCTGGATCCGCGGCATCCTGCAGCACGAGTATGGCGTCCCGCCCGAGAAGGTGCAGTGGTTCAATGGCGGGTTGGACGAGCCGGGACGTGTTGAAAAGCTTGCGCTCAGCCTTCCGCCCGCAGTGTCGCTCCAGTCGATCCCGGCAGATCGCACGCTGAACGACATGCTGGTGAAAGGCGAGCTTGATGCGCTCACGACCGCGCGCCCGCCTTCCTCCTTCGTGCGTGGCAATCCGGCGGTGCGCCGCCTGTTCAAGGACTCCAAGGCGGAGGAGATTGCCTACTGGAAAAAGACCGGCATTTATCCGCCGATGCACTGTGTCGCGATCCGCCGGGATGTCTATGAAAAGGATCGCTGGATCGCGCAGAGCCTGTACAAGGCATTCAATGCCGCGCGTGCGCTGTGCACGCTCGCCGACATGTGGGATGGACACCTGCGCTACGCGCTGCCCTTCCTGCACCACGCAGCCGAAGAATCGACGCAGGTCTTCGGCAGCGCCGATCCGTGGCGCTACGGCCTGGAGGAAAACCGGCACACGATCGAGACACTGGTTCAGTATTCGCACGAGCAGGGGCTGATCCCGCGGCGCTACGCGATGGACGAGCTGTTCGCCAAGGAAGCGCTCGATGCTTCGAGGAACTGAGATGCGCGCGCCGCTGAAGGTCCTGACTGTGCTCGCGGCGCTGTGCGCTGCTACGAATGTTTGCTCACAGAGCTGGCCGTCAAAGCCGATCAGATTGATATTGCAAAGCCCGCCGGGCGGAAGCAGCGACATCATCGCGCGGCTTCTGCAGAACCCGTTGCAAGATGCTTTGGGCCAACCGGTGATCATCGAAAGCCGCCCAGGCAGTTTCGGCATTCCAGCAGGTGTCGCGGTCGCGCGCTCGGGTTCGGATGGCCACACCTACGGACTGTTCGCGACCTCGCTGGCGGCCAATGTCACGATGCAGAAGAATCTTCCCTACGACACCTTGCGCGACTTCACCGCGGTCGCACTGGTCGTCAAGACGCCGAATCTCTTCGTGGTCAATCCGTCCGCGCCCTACACGACAATTCAGGAACTGGTCGCGGCTGCAAAAGCGAAACCTGGCGCCTTGAGCTTCGGTTCGCCGGGACCCGGCCTGGGCCAGCATTTCGCCGGTGAATGGCTCAAGTACCGGGCGGGTATCGACATGGTCCACGTCGCCTACAAGGGAGCGGGACCGGCGATGATCGCGGTCATGGGCGGGGAAATCCCGATAGCGATCACAGTTGCGGGCTCTGCGACCCAGCTGGTCCAGTCCGGACGCCTGCGGGCAATCGCGGTGTCGGGCGCCGAAAGGCTGCCGCTCTTCCCCAATATCCCGACGATTGCCGAACAGGGCTACCCCGGGTTCTCCGTCATCGAATGGTTCGGCTTGGTCGGGCCTTCCGGCATCGCGCCCGATGTCATCCGGCGGTTGAACGCCGAAGTCAACCGGGCGCTCAAGCTCCCGCTGGTCGCCGAGCGTTTACACGGCCTGGGCTTCCAGACCGGGTCGGGCAGCCCGGAAGAGTTCCAGGCACTGATCGAGGCGGAGGTGAAGAACCTGCGCACGATCATCCAGGAAGCGAAGATCAGCAACGAGTGAGGCGTCCATCGGGAAAACCGGGGGAAAAACCGGGGACAGACCACGTTAATCGAGTCTTCGTTGTCCCCCTGTGCATCGCCATGAATGTCCGTGGTCTGCCGACGATTTGCCTGCGCTATGGCATGTACTCTGGTTCCTTCGAAGCGTTGCAAAGCCCGGGCCGATGATGCTGTCGCCGCAAAGCCAGTCGGCCAAGTCCGCCATAGTCAGGGTGCTGAGCCTCCCCGGTTTCAAGCCCGCGCTGGATGAGCTGGGCCCGCAATTCGAGCGTGCCACTGGCCACACGGTGGTGAGCCGGTACGGACTGGAGGCGCAATTAGAGGAAGCGCTGGACGTCGGCGAATTCGATGTCCGGATCGTCGGGCCGCGTTCTCTCGACGCCGAGATCGAACGGGGCCTCATAGTTGCCGGCACGCGGACTGACATTGCTCGCGTCGGGATCGGCGTGGCGGTGAAATCCGGCGCGCCCAGGCCGGACATCAGCACCGTGGCTGCGTTCAAACGCGCGCTGCTGGATGCCACATCGATCAGCTACACCCGGGACAGCCGTGCAGGACAGTATCTCGCCAGTCTGATGGACCGGCTCGGGATTGGCGACGAACTGAGACCCAAGACAAAGCGACTCGGAGGCGGAGGACAGAATCCCCGTGCGGTCGCCGCGGGCGAGGTCGAACTGGGACTGTCCGTCATCAGCGACATCCTGCCCGTTGCGGGCGCGGAACTCCTCGGCCCGCTTCCTCCCGAGTTGCAGCATTATCTGCTGATGTGCGGCAGCGTCGGCGCCACGGCGAAAGAGCCGGAAGTCGCAGCCGCGTTGCTCCGCTTTCTCGCGGCGCCGGCGGCCTTTGCGGTAATCAAGGCTACAGGGATGGAGTTGCCCGGCTAGATTGCCCGGATCACACCACCGTCGACCTGCAGCGCGGCTCCGTTGATATACGACGCACGCACGGAGGCGAGAAAACAGACTGCATCCGCGACTTCCTGCGGCTCGCCGAGCCGCCCGACCGGAATGCCGCCAACCTTGTCCTTGAGGTAAGTCGCATCGCCGAGCTTCGCGGCATACGCCGCGCCGGCACGAAAGCGGTCGGTGTTGATCCGTCCCGGCACGATGGTGTTGACGGTCACGCCATCGCCGCCGACCTCATTCGCCAGATACTTGAACAGGCCCGCCACACCCGGGCGGGTGGCCACTGAGGTCACCAAGTCATCGATCGGCTCGCGAACCGAGCGCGCCTGCACCGTCACCACCCGGCCCCAGCCGCGTTTGCGCATTCCGGGCAGGAGTAGCCGGGTGAGCGTGAAGGCCGGAACCACGGTGAGCTCGAACGCATCGCGCAAGTCCGCCTCGTCTATCACGTCCGGCCCGCCGCGCCTGGGCGAGCCCCCGATGAAAATCAGGATATCGATGCCTGAGAAGCGCTCCGTTGCTTCGCTGCACAGCCTCTCGATGTCGCCGGTTAGTGCGAGGTCCGCGGGAATCGCGAGCACATTGTCCGCACCCGCGATCGCTGCGGCTTCGCTCGCTGCTGCATCCAGCCGTTCCTTGCCGCGCGCGCACAGCACCAACCGCACACCCTCGGCGGCCAGCGTCAGCGCACAGCGCTTGCCTATGCCGTTGGAGGAGGCGGTGATGAGCGCGGTACGCCCGCGAATGCCGAGATCCATGTCCTAGGCTCCCGCCGCCGCGCGCACGAACGACGCATCGTGAACGTCGGCGGGCCGGAGCGCCAACGCCTGGGGATGGGTGGCTGCAAAGGACGCGATCACGCGCGCGATTCCGTCATCGGAGGCAAGCGGAAAATTGCTGAAGCGCGCGGCGTAAAAGCTCTGGATTGCCGCCGCCTGTAGCGCATCGACAAAGCCGAGATGACGCTGTAGCACCGGAACAACCCGATCGGCCGCAGTCTTGAACACCCGAATCGATTCAACGTAGGCGCGGACAAGCGCGGCGATCAGATCCGGATCGCTGGCGCGCAATCTGCGCGT
The DNA here is from genome assembly GCA_009693435.1 of Betaproteobacteria bacterium. Next base: position 18,214 of record SHXF01000068.1, read on the forward strand.
CGTGGCGAGCACCGGTCCCTGAAAGCGGAACGCTTCGCCCAGATCGGCGAGCTGGACGAAGCCGTGCGCGATCTCTCCCGCCAGCCTGTAATCCGCGGTTAGCACGCCGCCATGAATCTCGCCCGCGGCGAGGGCCTGGTAGATCCCCGGATACGTCCCTAGTGGCTGCAGACGCACGCGACCCGAAAGTCCCCAGCGTTCGAGCATCTTCTGGGCAGAAAAGCCGGTCTGGCCAGCCGCGGACAGCACGCCGATCGCGCCGCCCGCGAGATTTTCAGGCGACGCGATGCCGCGGCCGGCGAGGATGTAGAGCGCGGACACCGGTTCCGCTGCCAGGAGTATCAAGGGATCATGCCCTTCGATCGCTGCCTGGATGACGGGCACCGAGCCGAACTCGGCGAACTGGAACTCGCCCGAGAGCAGGCCGCGCGCGCCATCGGGCCCCGCGGTTTCCTCGCGCACGATGCGCAGCGCAAGACCGTGGCGCTCGAAAACGCCGAGATCGCGCCCGATCACGCCGAGACTTTGAGCGGTGGACCGCAGCCCGAGCGCCAGGGTGACGTCCCTCAGAGGTTTGTCCGAAATAGCCGCCATGGGTCCGCGTCACTCGTAGAGCGCGACCGCGCAGCCGGTATCCCACGCGACCACCGCCTCGTAGGCCAGGGTCCGCGGGGTGCGGTCATGCGCGACGCCGAGCGCCGTCACCCACTGGCGGATCTCCCAGCTGCCGAACCCGGCAGCATCCGAACGCTCGTTGGGAATCGCCAGCAGCTCGTCGATCGCATTGCGATCCAGCCGGTCAAGAAAGTCCCGGTCGAATGCTTCGTCCAGCGTGTCGGCCTCGGCAGCGCCCGGTGCATGCGACAGGCCGCCCGTACCGAGCACGCCCACCCGCAGCCCGCTCGCATCGATCGCGCGCCGGATGGCGCGGCCGAAGACGTAGCAGCGTGACAGCGACAAGAGCGGCGGCACCTGGCAGTTCTGCATGATCCATACGATGGGCACGCCGAATCCGGGAGTGACCAGATTGAGCGGCACGATCACCCCGTGCTCCAGGGCCACGTCCTCGGAAAACGCGGGTTCGATGCCCGAATCAAAGGCGTGCCGCAGTATCAGGCGTCCGAGTTCGGGCGCACCCTTGATCGTGACCTTGGGAATTCCCAGCCAGTCTTCGACCGGCCCCGGATACGCCTCGTTGAGCGTGACGCAGGCCGGCGGCATGTTGTCGATGAAAAAATTGGAAAAATGATCCGGCGCGATCACCACCATGACGTCCGGCGCTGCGGCCGCCACGGCGGCCTTGAGCGTGTCGGTAGCGCCGAAAAAATTTGCGCGCTGCAGGGGACTCGCCGCATGGGTGAACGCGGCAATGCCGGGCGCATGGCTCATGGCAGCGGCGAAAACGAGGCTTCCCATGGCGTGGCGCGCTCCTAGCTGCGCAGCGTGCGCAAGCCCCGCAGGGGATCGAGCGCCGCCTGGTACGCCGGTCGTGGGATCGCCATGAAGCGCGAATACGGCGCAAGCAGCAAGGGATGCACGCCCATCCGGTACAGGCTCGCCAGATCGCCCGCCGCGAGCGCGTCGTGTTCCTGCCGGCTCAGGGCAAACGCGCCCAGCGCCGCGGACGCATCCTGCCTGAATGCCTGCTGGAGTGCCCTGTCCTTTTTCAGGACGTACATGAATTTCTGCACGCCGAACAGGCTCATCGCGCGCTGCCGGCGCATGAATTTTCCAAATGTGTTCCGGTGTCGGCGTATGGCAATTGACGCCTAGTCTGCGCGTATGCCGGCTTCGGCGATGACTTTCGCCCAGCGCGCCAGGTCGAACAGCATGAGCTTGCGCAAATCCTCGGGCGAGCTCGGTGCGCCGACCATGCCCTGGGCCGCGAGGCCTGCCTTCACGTCATCGAGCACGAGGATTTCACGCACCTCGCGGTTGAGCGCCAGCACCGCTTCGCGCGGCGACTGCGCCGGAACGAATAATCCGTACCAGAGATCGACTTCGAAACCCGGCGCAGCCAGCGCCTCGGCCACGGTCGGCGTATCAGGCAAGGCGGCATAGCGCAACGGACTGGAGACGGCCAGGGCACGCAGCCTGGCGCTGCGTACATGCTGCAGCGCCGACTGTATCGGCACGAACATGACGTCTATCTGTCCCGATATCAGGCTGGTTACTGCGTCTGCGGCCCCCTTGTGGGGCACGTGCAGAATGTCGATGGCCGCAGTGCGCTTGAACAGTTCCATGGCCAGATGCTGGGGCGTGCCCATGCCGGCGGAACCGTAGGTGAGTTTGCCCGGGCTCTCCTTCGCTGCGGCGATAAGCGCATGCAGGCTGCGCGCATCCAGGGTCGCTCGCGATGCAAGCACCATGGCCCCCCGGGTGACCAGCGCCACCGGCGCCAGATCCTTCACCGGATCGTAGGTGAGCCTGTACAGGCTCGGAATCATGGAGATCGAATTCGCCACCAGCAGCATGGTGTAGCCGTCGGGCGCCGAACGCGCCACCGACTCCGTGCCTATGTTGCCCCCGGCGCCGACCCTGTTCTCCACGATCACCGGCAGGCCGAGGCGCTGCGCCATTTTTTGCGCAATCACGCGGCTCACCGTGTCGATGCCGGTGCCGGCGCTGTAGGGCACCACCAGCCGCAGCGGCCTGGACGGATAGGATTGGGCGAGCGCGCCGCCCACGAGGGCCAGGCCGGCCAGGGCGGCAGCCGGTATCCGGAGCCACAGCGCCATCACGCGGGTATGCTGCATTCCCTGCATCAAACCGGAAACACCATCGAGGCGCGATTGGGCGTCGCATCGTGCGCCGGCGAGCGCTGCCCCTCGAGTTGCTGGGCAAGAAACGCCGCCGCAAGTCGCCGGCGTATGCGCACCACGTCGCGGTCGGGAGCGAGCAGGAACTCGTTGCTCCACGACTCGACGAGATCGCCGCCCACGGCTTCCATCATTTTTGCGTCTTCCCTCGCCGTCCTGATCTGCCGCGGGCGCACCACTTTTTCGAAGTGGGCGCGATAGCGTTCGCGGTCGGCTTCGGATTCGATGCGCCACGCCGCATAACGGAACAGCCGCGTGCGGCCATAGTCGATCGGCACCTGAAACAGGCGCGAAACATAGGGCGCCGCATTCGCCACCGGCCTCAGCGCATTGGTCACCAGGCCGGGCAGATTGAAGCGCTCGCCCATCACCGGCTCCAGCCGGTGCCCGTGATCGAGAAACTTGCCCTCGCGGTCCACCGAGAGTCCGCGCAGGCCATGGCCCTCGGTCTCGACGATGCGCACCCGGCGATTGCCGATCGGCACGCCGTCCCGCTTTACCAGTGCGCCGCCGGCATAGCCCGCCGCGGCTTCGGCGTCGATATAGCCCAGCACCGCGTCGTGCTGCTGCGATTCCACGTGCAGGGTGACCGCATGATAGGAATCGCTGCCGTCTATCACCAGCAGCCAGTTGGCATTCCATTCGTCCGTCGGCAGGGAGAAATGGATGAACCGGTCGGGATGCAGCAGTTCCTCCGGAACCGAGTCCTCGATGGGCGGCGGCGGAAAACGCTTCACGTCGCCGATATAGGCCCATACATAGCCGCCGATCTCGCAGGTCGGATAGGCCGTCGCGCAGAGTTCCCTGGGTATCGGCCGGCCATCCTGCTCCCATGGAACCAGTGTGCACTCACCGTCCCCCGAAAAACGCAAGCCGTGGAATGCGCACTGCAGTTGTCCGTCGAGCACCCTGCCGGCGGAGAGTTTGACCCAGCGGTGCGGACAGCGGTCGCGCAGCACATGCGCCACGCCCAGGTCGTCGCGAAATACCACCAGGTCTTCGTCGATGCATTTGAGCCCTACCGGGCGATCCGCCGGCAGTTCGTGGCTCTGAATAATCAGGTACCAGAAATTCTGCAGCCCCCGTTCCAGCCCCTTGGGCACACCGCGCACCAGTTCGGGCCAGCCGGCCGCCATCGTGTCGGACACCGTACTCATTATCTGCCTCGCCGAAAATTTCCCGGTGAACCCAGTGTAAGGCAAGGCCAGCGACCTTGGAAGGGAAAGTCTTGTCCAACGAGGTATGAGCCTGGAGGAAGGCTCGACATTCCATTGAGGAATGAGCCTGGAAGGGTACAAGGGAGGTGGCAAGGCGGCTAAAAGGCAAGCTGCGCCGGCGCGGTGGGTTGATCGTCTACGGATGGTCATCGACATGAACGAAGCGCAAGTGCGTACCTTGGAACAGGTGCGTGAAGTATTGGCGGGCACGCAGTGGCTGGAGATGCGACCGGTGGCCGATGGGGCGGGCCGGTATGCCCTAATCGAAGCGGCGCTCAAGCGGT
>SHXF01000069.1 GCA_009693435.1 Betaproteobacteria bacterium
CTGCACCAGAGTCCCCTCGAACAATTCTCCGCTTTCGCTTGTCATCTCGATTCCATCTCGCGTTGTCATAGCTCTCTTAACGTACCAGCGCTCTAACCGTGGACCAGGTAGTACGGATATTTTTATAATTTTTCACAGGCTCTGAGCACGCCGGCGGCATCGTCGGCGGACCATACCGCGCCCGGAACCAGCGCCAAGGCAGCGCAGGTCAGGCTCAATCTGGCGGTCAAGACTTTGCTGTACATGATTCTTTCCCCTTTTCAAATCCGGCCTGCTGGCCGGCAAAATGTGCAAACGCTGCGTAAACACCACTCGCTAGGGTTTCTATTCCCCGAAAAACACCGTAAGGGCACTTCTTTATATTCAAATTTTTGTCGTTCCCGCGGAGGCGGGAACCCATGCAATCATAGAGATGGATTCCCGCTTTCGCGGGAATGACGAATAAGCAGAGATCCCCACAAGGCTACAGTCCGAAAAAGCACCGCAATGGCCGCAAGTTCAGCGCGTCGCCTTCCAGGCGCTTTCCTTGCCGTCTGACGTGACCGTGCCTTCCATCGATGACCCGTTGACCTTGCCGCGGTACTCCGAGGTGCCGGCCACGAACGTGATTTCACTGCCATTCAGCCTGCCGCTGGCAATGGCCACTGCGTTGCCACCCAGACCGATGGTGCCGCTGAGTTTCTGGAATTCCTGCTTGAAAGCGAGCTCGCCCTGACCGGTCTTCCACTTGCCGTCCACCTTGGCCGGGACGATCCACAAATGTGCGGAACACCAGGTGCTGCAGCCCGCTGCATCGCCGGTCTGGTCCGGTTCCCAGTCGCCCATCTTGAAGGTGTTGGAAACGATGCGCGTGCCCGGCTTCAGCGACAGGATTTTCGGCCGCAGCTTCATGTTGATGTCGGACAGGAGAAACATGGTGATGACGGTGGCCTTGGAGAAGTCGCTCTGGAACAGATCCTGTTTGGCGAACGTCGCGTTGGCCGTCACACCGGCCTTTTCGGCGTTGCGCTGCGACAGGCTCACCATCTCTGGATTGTACTCTATGCCCTGTGCGCGCGCGCCGCGCCTGGCAGCGGCAATCACCGTGCGGCCATCGCCCGAGCCCAGGTCGATGACGAAATCCCGCTTGGTCACTTTCGCCATATCGAGCATCTTCTGCACCAGCTCGTCGGGGGTAGGCACCCAAACCACGTCCTTGCCCGCCTGGCCGGATTGCGGCTCGAATTCTGCCTGCTTGGCCGCCTGCGCCAGCGCGTCGCTTGCGGCGAGCCCCATGGTCAGGGAAAGCGCGCCTGCGAAGATCCCTGCGAACACCCCTGTGGTCACCCATTTGCGGGCTATATGCCTTGCGGTCATTCCTATCTCCTGGTCAAAGTGCGGAAAACGCCGTGCGCTGAACGGCCTCGAGAATCGAGGGGCGCATTTTAACCGTACCGGGAAAAAAGGGATAAGAGGGAACTGGCGCTTACTTGACGCTTATGTCTGGACCGGGCGCAGGTTGGCGGTGGGCTTAGCGAGCCCGCGCAGCATCGCTGTTGGGGTTCGCTAAGCTCACCGCCAACCGACACACGTTGCTCGCTGCACTAACGGCCAACCTGCACGAATTGCTCGCTGCGCTCACCCCAACTTGCACAAGTTGCTTGATGCAGTGCCATTCGGACAAGACGGTGCGTCGGCACATCACGACAGAAGCGCACTGCCCGACAGGAGCGCACTGCCCCGCTCGGCGATCATCAGCGTCGGGGAATTGGTATTGCCCGAGGTGATGCGCGGCATCACCGATGCATCGATGATGCGCAGCCTGTCGATGCCGCGCACCGCCAGGCGGGGCGTGACCACCGCCATCGGATCGGACTCCAGGCCCATCTTGCAGGTGCCCACCGGATGAAAAATGGTGGTGCCGACGTTGCCTGCGGCTTCGACCAGCTGCGCGTCGGTCTCGTAGGCGGGGCCGGGCAGAAACTCCTCCGGTTCATAGCGGCGCAGCGCGTCGCTGCCCGTGACGATGCGCCGCGTCAGCCGCAGCGCCGTCGCGGCGATGGCGCGGTCATCTTCGGTGGAGAGGTAGTTCAGGCGGATGGCGGGGTGCATGCGCGGATCGACATTGCGGATGCGCACCTGACCGCGCGAGCTCGGCCGCAGGTTGCACACGCTGGCGGTAAAGGCATCGAAGGCGTGCAGCGGATCGCCGAACTTGTCCAGCGACAGCGGCTGCACGTGGTATTCGAGATTCGGTGTGTCTTGACCGGGATCGGAGCGCACGAACGCGCCCAGTTGCGAGGGCGCCATGGTGAGCGGGCCGGTGCGGTGCAGCGCGTATTCCAGGCCCAGCTTCGCCTTGCCCCACAGACTCTGAACCATGGTGTTCAGGGTGCGCACGTGCTTCACCTTGAAGGCCATGCGCAGTTGCAAGTGGTCCTGCAGGTTTTCGCCGACGCCGGGCAGATCATGCGCCACCGCGATGCCGAGCGATTGCAGCAGCGCCCCCGGTCCTATCCCCGACAACTGCAGGATCTGCGGCGAGCCGATCGCACCCGCGGACAGTATCGTTTCGCGCCTCGCTTCGACGTAACGCTCGCGCGTGCCCTGCAGGAATTCGACGCCGGTGCAGACACGGCCGGCCATGCGCAGTTTTTTCACCAGGCAATTCGTCAGCACTGTAAGGTTTTTTCGCCCGACTGCCGGCTTGAGAAACGCTTTGGTGGCGTTCCAGCGTACTCCGCGACGCTGGTTCACTTCGAATTTCGCGCAGCCTGCGTTGTCGCCGCGATTGAAGTCGTCTATCGTCGCAATGCCGGCTTGCGCAGCCGCGTCGCGGAATGCGTCGAGGATCTCCCAGGACAATCGCTGCTGCTCCACGCGCCATTCGCCGCCTGCGCCGTGGTGCTCGCCCGCGCCGCGCCACGAGTCCTCGGTCTTGCGGAACAGGGGCAGCACGTTCTCCCAGGCCCAGCCGCGGTCGCCGGTGAGCCGCGCCCACTCGTCGTAATCGCGCGACTGCCCCCGCAGGTAAAGCATGGCGTTGATGGACGAGCAGCCGCCCAGCACCTTGCCGCGCGCATACAGGATGGAGCGGCCGTTCAGTCCCGGATCGGGCTCGGTCTTGTAGCACCAGTCGGTGCGCGGGTTGCCGATGCAGTAGAGATAGCCGACCGGGATGTGGATCCAGATGTAATTGTCGCGCCCGCCCGCTTCCAGCAACAGCACGCTCGCCTCCGGATTGGCGGACAGGCGATTGGCCAGCAGGCAGCCCGCCGTGCCTCCGCCGATGATGATGTAATCGTATGCGCCTGCTGCCTGCATTCTGGCTCCCCTGTGCCAGCCCGTTGCAAGACTAATTTTGCAACGGACTCCAGCAAGATGGCTCTACGCGCCGATCACTCCGGCGGCCCGCAGGTTTTCGCATGCCGCGCAGTCGTACCCGAGTGCCGCCAGGATATCGGCTGTGTGCTCCCCGAGCACCGGCGGCGCGAATCGCGTTTCCTGGCGTTCGCCGTCAATGAGCACCGGGTTATGGATTGCCGTGAACGTACCCATTTGCGGATGCTGGACGTCATGGAACGTGCCGCGATGTCTGACCTGGGGATCGTTCGGCACATCGGCGATGGTGTGAATGGGCGCGTGTGGAACGTCGTGCTGCTCGAGACGAGGAATCCAGTAGGCGCGCTCTCGCTTGGCGAATTCCGCCGCGAGCGCGGTCCGTAGCGCCACGTAGTTCTCGACCCGGCCCATGCGCGTTGCGAAGCGCGGATCGCGCGCGAGTTCGGGACTATCCATCGCCACTTGTAACCCGTCCCAGAATTTCGTTGGAGAAGACAGATGCACGCCCAGCAGTTTGCCGTCGCCGCAGCGGAAGAAATACGCCTGCGACGTCGAAACCCGTGAGAACGGCCCCGGTATGCTTCCCGACTGCATGTAGTTGGCAAACAGATCGGGAATGAAAGCGATGCTGGCCTCCAGCATGTTCACTTCCACCCGCCCCCCTTTTCCGGTCCGACCACGTCTTACCAGGGCGGCGAGAATGCCGTAGGTCGCGTTCATTCCGGACACATTGTCGATGAACGTCGGCCCCCGGATATCGAATGAGTTGTCGTCTACGAACAGGCTCGCCATGCCCGAGAGCGCCAGTCCCACGGTATCGTACGATGGCCGGTCGGCGTAGGGACCGTCCGGACCAAATCCGGTGATGGTGGCGTGCACCAGCCCGGGATTGGCGGCCGCCAGGGTCTGCGCGTCCAGCCCCAGGCGTTCCATGACGCCGGGCCGGTAGTTTTCGATCAGGATGTCCGTCTGTTCGATCAGCTTGAGCGCGATCTCACGGCCCGCCTTGCTTTTCAACTCCAGCGTCATGCTGCGCTTGTTGCGGTTGTAAGCCATGAAATGCGCGCTGTACAAACCGCCGCGGAAGTTCCGGAAGGGATCTCCGCCCGCCGGCCTTTCCACCTTGATCACGTCGGCACCGAGATCGGCCAGCAACATCCCGGCGAGTGGCGCGGTGATCATGGAGCCCAGTTCGACTACGCGAACTCCCATCAGGGACTGATCGGACATATTGCCGTTCTCTACCTTTGTTCGGGCGCTAGTTCAGGTCCGGAAATGCCGCAGTCTGCTTCAGCATCTCGCGAGCGTGATTCAAATGGGCGATGTCCATCATCTTCCCCTCGTAGACGACTGCCGAGGTACCCTCCCTCTGGGCTTTTTCGACCGCGGCGACCAGTCCCTTCCAATACACGATTTCCGCTTTGGACGGGCCATAGATTTCGTTCGCAAGTTCAACGTGGCTCGGGTGGATGAGGCTGACTCCGGTGTAGCCGAAATTCCGCAACCGTTCTGCCCGTGCGCGCACTGTCTCGAGGTCGTGAATGGGGTCGGTCACCAGACCCGAGTGGGGGTGGGCGATGCCGGCGGCGCGCGCGTCCACAACGAGCTTGCCGAAGATATAGGCAGTCTCCAGAAAACTGGTCTCGCGGTAGCCGACCGACAGGGCCATGTCGCCGACACTGCCGCCCGAACAGGCATTGAGGTACCCCACGCGCGACGCACCCATCGCAATCTCATACGCGTTGCGCACGCCTTGTGCGCTCTCAATGAGCGGCATCAGGAAGATCTGCCCGACCGGCAAGCCCGCTCGCTGTTCCAGCTTGCTCATGACGGCGTCGAGCGTACGCACCGTGTCCGCATCGTCGGTCTTGGGAACCTGGACGCCGAAAAGGCCCGGCGCGACGATGGCTTCGAGGTCGTCCCCCGCCATGCCGGTCTGCAAGGCATTGATGCGCACCAGCAGGCGCGGCCTGGCGCGATTGCCCATCTCATCGATGGCCTGGCGAATCGTCTTGCGGCTGCCGATTTTAAGGTCCGGCGGGACGGAGTCCTCGAGATCGAAAATCAACGCATCGGGCCCGTAGCCCGGCGCTTTGCGCATCCAGTCCGGCTTGTTCCCGGGAACGAAAAGCATCGAGCGCATGGGAGGCTGCGGAGGGCGGTTCAATATCATGGAATTTTCCTGTTGGGCGGTTCTGCCTTGTTGCAACCGATGGTTTCGCCAGATTGAAAAGAAATCGCATGCTTCGCAGAGACACGACTGCTATTGCGCCTGGATGCCGGCTGTCTTGATGACTTGCGCCCAGTGCGCGGTTTCCGTCCGGATCTGCGCGGCAAACGCTTCCGGCGACAGGCTGAGCGGTGTGGCGCCGAGTGCGGCGAGCCTCGCGCGCGTATCGGGATCAGACAGCGCTTTCGAAACGTCATCGCGCAACTTCGCCAGAATTTCCCCGGGCGTTCCCGCAGGCGCGAACAGCCCGCCCCACTGATCGACTTCAAACCCCGGAAAACCGGATTCGGCGATCGTCGGCAGTTCGGGCACGAGGGACGACCGCTTGATGCTGGTAACGGCAAGCGCCTTCAGTTTGCCCGCGCGCGCCAGGGGCATCACATTTATCCCGTGAACGGTAAATGCCGCCTCGCCGCTCAGCACGGCCATGGTCATGCCCGGACCGCCCTTGTAGGGGATGTGGACGACATCCAGCCCCGCCCTGAACTTGAACAATTCCGCCGCAAGATGGGGCGGCGTCCCGCTTCCGGGCGACGCGTAATTGAGCTTGCCCGGCCGGCTCCTGATGTAATCGACGAGTTCGGAAACCGAGTTGACCGGCAGCGTAGCCCCGGTGACCAGAAGCTGGGGCGCCGACCATATCGTGGTCACCGGGACTAGATCCTTCGCAGGATCGAACGGCATCTTCGCGTACAGCGACACATTGATGACGATCGGTCCGTTCGAACTCAGCATCAGGGTATAGCCGTCGGGATTCGATTTGGCCACGACATCCGCGCCGACGTTGCCGGCAGCGCCCGGCCGGTTTTCAACCACGGCGGGCTGGTCCCAGTACCTGGAGAGATTCGGCGCGACGATGCGCGCAACCGAATCGGCCGGCCCGCCGGGGGCATAGGGCACGATGATCTTGACCGGCTTGGCCGGATAGGTCTGCGCCGAAGCAATTGACAACATCGCTGACAGCGCGAGCGCGAGAACGGTCTGACCCGAGCCGGATCGCGCCTGTTTGCCGAGATGCAAACCTGGAGCAGCGTTGGCGCGCATCGTCAGCCCGCACGATTCTTCGACGGAAAACAGTTCTGACCCATCCTTGGAACTCCTTACGATTCACCGGAATCGCGCTTGCCGCCAATCTGCGCTTGTTTCGCGTTGCTGTTGCGCCTTTATGGACCCGTGATCTCGGTCGTTCAGCGACGCCTCGGCATATCGTTTAAACAGGCTGGACAAATAGTAGCCGAACTATCTGGCGGATGTTACGGCATCGAACCGTTGCAAACGGGCGGCGCACGCGCGCGTAGGGCAGACCTTTCTGCGAGAGCACGGCGTTGGCGTGCAGGCGCGCGTTGTCTCTTCCCGGTCCGGCTGCTACTGTATTGGCGAATCAATCGCAACAAAGGACAGCCCACATCATGAGACCCCCCCGCGTTCACACGGTGAGATTCGCCGACGTATTCCGCAAGCAGTTCGAATTGTGCAAAGTGAAAAAAGGCGAGACGGTGGTGTTCCTCACCGACCTGGGCACGCAGCGCGACCTGGTGGCGGCCGGCTACGCGGCGGCGGGCGACCTGGGCGCGCAGGCCTATGAAATCGGCATCAGCGGCGCAATCGACTGGACGCGCATCGGCATCGATGTCATCAGCTCCGCGAAGGGCGTGCTCGACGCTTTGAAGGGCGCGGACCTGATCTGCGCCTTCATGCCGCCCAATTTCTCCCGCTGGCAGCAGGTGGTGCGCGATGCCGGCGCGCGCGTGCTGTCGTGCATCTCGCACTCGGACGAACTGGCGCAACTGATTTCGCCGCCGGGCCTGAAGGAAGCGGTGCTGCACGCGGCAAAGCGCTGGGGCAGCGCAAAAAAACTTCGGCTCACGAGCGACGCGGGCACCGATATGACCTGGACGCGCGGCGAGTTCGACGTCAAGGTGCAGTACGGCTTCGCCGACGAACCCGGCCGCTACGACCAGTGGGGCGCGGGGCACATCACCAATTTTCCCGACGAAGGATCGGCCAACGGCACGGTGGTGCTCGCCCCGGGCGACATGTGGATCCTGCCCTACGTGCGCATGGTGGAGAGTGAAGTGCGGCTGCAAGTGCGCGACGGCTTCATCCGCAAGGTCGAGGGCGGGCTGGACGCGAAGGCGTTCCGCTACTGGCTGGACCGCAACAAGCGCTCGCCGGACGATCTCGATCCGTACGCCGTGTCGCACCTCGGGTTCGGCATGCACCCGAACGCCCACTGGGACCACATCCTGCTGCACGGCCTCGATCAGGACCGCAGCAACGGCGTGGCGCGCGTGTTTGCCGGCAACTTCCTCTTCTCCACCGGCCCCAACAGCGACATGGGCGGCAAGCGCGACACCAAGGGCCACATCGACATGCCGATGTGCGACTGCTCGGTGGAACTGGATGGGGAACTAATCCTGAAGCGCGGCAGGTTCCTCGATCCCAAGCTCATCGTCCCGCCAACGCGCTGAAGGCGGAGCGGGCCGGAAGCGATCCAAATCCGGTTCGAGCCCCCGCGTTAAGTAAGCAATACGCCAGCCCGGCTCGCCGCCTTGCGCAGCGGACCATCGCGCGACGCGAGCGGCAACCGCCCCCGCAACGCAAGTTCAAGGTACGCGGCGTCATACGCGCCAAGCGCGTAGCGGCGACCCAGGTCAACGAGGGTTCGTACCGATGGCGGCGAGGAATCAACGATCATTTCGAGTCGTTCGATGTGTTCGATGACGGAGGCCACGCGCGCCTGTTGCAATTTGCGGTTGTGGACAAATGCCAGCAAGACGCTCGCGAACTCAGCGCGCCAGATGAAGGGCACGCATACGTCTTCCTTTTCCGCCCGTGCCAGCAGGGTCTCGGCGTAGGTATCCGGCTGGCTGGCGATAAACCAGCCGACGACAACCGAATTATCGGCGACAAACGCCATCAGTCGCGGCCGGTGGCGATCGCCTTGCGCAATTCGGCCGTTCCGACCCGGAGATCGAGTTTTTTGCTCAATGCGCGAATGCGCCTGACGGCGGCGGCACGCGTTTTCGCACGGTCGTCCTGCTCGGCACGCACCAGCCGCACCACCGGTTTGCCGCGTCGCGTCAGCACCACTTCCTCTCCAGCCTCGACACGGCCGACCAACTCCGAGAGCCTCGCCCGCGCGTCGAATATGCCGATCCGTTCCATGCGATTCCTTTGATCTGTACATCTGTACAGAACCAGTCTAATGCCATCGGGAAGCCCGGGCAAGTCGATCGGGCGCGGCAGTCGGCAGGCGCGCTGAAGCTGCGCCCTGCGTGTGTGCCGAGCTCCTTGGCGCGCTGAAGCTGCGCCCTACGCGTGTGCCGAGATCGTTGGCGCGCTGAAGCTGCGCCCTACGAGTGTGCCGAGCTCCTTGGCGCGCTGAAGCTGCGCCCTACGTGTGTGCCAAGATCGTTGGCGCGCTGAAGCCGCGCCCTACGTGTGTGCCGAGATCGTTGGCGCGCTGAAGCTGCGCCCTACGTGTGTGCCTTGCGCGATCGGCGCGGGGCGCAGCCACGCGCCCGGCGATGTCCGGTCCGTAGCAGGATGGGGTCAGCGCAACGCACCCCGCCAACCCTCACTCTATCGCCGGCCAGTAGGCGAATCCGACGCCGGTCTTGGCGTGGTGCACCGGAAAATAATCGACGACCACGCCCGCGCGCCGGCATGCGGCGGCGACACTGATCCAGGCGCGGATCTCGCCCGAACCGCCGCGCACGGTTGCCGAGTCGAACGAGAACAGGTTGGTCAATTCCTCGCCGCGGTTGCTGGCGATGCGCTCCAGTATCCAGTGATCCATCGGCTCGTCTATCCAGCCCGCCCTGGGGCCGTTCGGATCGTGCGACAGACCGCCCGAGGCGTACATGGCGATGCGCGCGGAGTGATTCTTGAAGATGTCGGCGATGGCAAGGCCGAGGTTCCAGCAGCGCCGCCCCGAGGGCAGTGGCGGAAAATATTCGTTCAGAAAAACCGGGATCACCGGGATGTCCAGATCGGGCATCAGCTTGGGCGCCGGATACATCATCATGTGCGATGCACCGCGCGCGGGCTCGCGCCCGAGCGGCATCATCTCGCCCAGATTGGCCGGATCGAAGTCGCGCTTGACGAGGCCCTTTATCAGATCCTGTGCCAGTTCGGTGTGCACCTTGAGGTGAATTCTGGATTGTTCCGGTGGTATCCCCGTGTAGCCGGGCTTGGACGCCCCCCAGACTTCCTTTCCCGTATAGACGGCAAGCGTGGGCATGTTGGCGAAGGAAAACAGGTCGTTCTGGTCGTCGCCTATGACCAGCAACGCATCGGGGCGGTAAGCGTGCAGTTGTTCGCGCAGCACGGCGAACGACTTTTCTATCCGCTCTATGAGAGCGGCAATGACTTCGGGGGTTTCGAGCCGGGCTGTGTGGGGCTGTGAATCCTTCATGTATTCGGGTATTGCGGCATAGCACGTGGGCCACGCTTCGGCGGGGCAGAATATGCCTGGTGCATGCGAGGAAGCCAGTCCGAATCCGATCACGTGATGTCCTTTGAGTGATGCCAGTCAATTGTACGCATGATATCGCCCCGCGCCCGGAATCGCAGGATCGGCGCATTCAGTATCAAACCTCCCGCAATCCCTTCACGCCCGCTCCGTTCGTCCTGAGCCTGTCGAAGGAAGCCTGTCGAAGGACAACAGCCTCAGCCGATCGGGCGCGCAGGTATCATCGACGCTTTTGCGCGCCCCATGAATGCCATTTCACCCAGGGAACACCGCCTCGGCATTGTCGCCATGCTGTGCTGCGCCATGCTGTGGAGCATGGCGGGCATCGTCACGCGCAGCGCCTCGGTCGCGAACGGCTGGGAAGTGACCTTCTGGCGGTCCCTGTTCTGTGTCCTCTTCGTCGCCGTGGTGCTGTTGATCCGCGATCGCGGCGGCCTGATGGCGCGCATCGCCGCCATGGGCTGGCCGGGCGCCGTCTCCAGCCTGTGCTGGGCGGCGATGTTTACCTGTTTCATGCTGGCGCTCACCCGCACCACCGTGGCCAACACGCTGGTGGTGATGGCGGTCACCCCGTTCTTCAACGCCATCGGCGGCGCGCTGCTGCTGCGCGAGCGCGTGCCGCGGCGCACCTGGTTCGCGATGCTCGCCGCCGCAGTGGGCGTTGGGTCCATGTTCGCTCAGGCGATCAACACCGGCAGCGCGGCGGGCGCGCTGATCGCGCTGGGCGTGCCGCTTGCGTCCACCATCAACGTGGTCACCCTCAAGCGGGCTGCGGCCGCGGACATGAGCCGTGCCTCGTTCGTGCCGTCCCTGATGATAGGCGGCATCATTTCGGCTGCGATCGCCTGGTCCGCGGCGCAACCGCTGACCGCGAACGCGTTCGACCTCGCGCTCTTCGGCGTGCTCGGCGTGTTCCAGCTCGGCTGCCCCTGCATGCTTTACGCGAGCTTCGTCGTCAAGCGGCTGAGCGCCGCCGAAATCGGACTGCTGGGCCTGCTGGAGATACTCTGCGGCCCGCTGTGGGTGTGGCTGGGCGTGGGAGAGCGGCCGGGCGCCATGACCCTCGTCGGGGGCGCCATCGTGCTGGCCGCGCTGGTGGCGAATCAGGCGGCCGGCGTGATCGGCGACCAGCGTGCCCCCCCGGCGTGAAGTCCGCGCGCGCCCACCGCCACAACGTCTACGTCATCGAGCTGTCGAAGCACGTCCTGTACGAGCCGAAATTCCGCAAAGCCAACCCCGACTACGACCCGCTCAAGCCCTGCGTCTACGTCGGCATGACCGGCCTCACCCCGGATGAGCGCTACGCCAAGCACAAGGCGGGAGTGAAGGCGAACAAGTACGCGCGGCTATACGGCGTGCGCCTGATGCCGGAGCTGTACGCGTGCTATAACCCGATGCCCTACGATGGCGCGCGCGATATGGAAGTGGAACTGGCGATCGCGCTGAAGGAGCGCGGCTACGGCGTGTGGCAGGGGTGATAGGTTGGTGGTTACCCGATAATTCATTGAATTTGTTCGACCATACCGCTTCATATCGGCTATCCGCGGGCAGTTTCGATAATATTTTCGTATATTTTCTTCGAAGCCATCCTCCATTGCGATAGCCGCAGAAAATAAGCCGCCGGCCTGCATCGGCGTCGGCTACGCCGTCTGCCACACTGTTTCCCATTTGCCGGATGCCGGTCATAACCCGCGCTTGCTATCATGCATGCGCCATGAACGACACTATCCACCCCGTGCAGCTGGAAGGATTCCGCCGCATGACACCGGCGCAAAAACTGCGCATGGTGGCTGACCTATACGAGGCGGGCATTCAACTCAGGGTGGCGGGGTTGCGCATGGCGCACCCGGATTGGCCGCCCGAACGCCTCGATCGTCACGCGCGCGAATCGTTGCGGCATGCCGGCACCTAGCCCTCTCGCTCCTTTCATGGAGCCGCTCGAACGGCTCGGTTTGCCCTACTGCATTACCGGATCGGTTGCCGCCAGCGTCTACGGCGAGCCGCGACTGACTGCCGATATCGACGTAGTGCTGCTCCTGCGCCAAGCGGACATTGAAGCGTTGACGTCGGTGTTTCCCGCGGACGAATACTACGTCCCGCCGATGGAAACCCTGATGCAGGAACTCGGCCGGGAAGCGCATGGCATGTTCAATTTGATTCATCACGGCACGCAGTTCAAGGCGGATATTTTCCTTGCTTCGGTCGATCCGCTGCATGTCTGGGCCATCGAGAATCGCCGCCGCATTGATCTCGGCGGCGATGGGGCGTGGATGGCGCCGCCCGAGTACGTGATCGTGCGCAAGCTCGAATATCTGCGCGAAGGCGGTCAAGACAAGCACGTTCGCGATGTGCGCTTCATGCTCGCGGCGACGAGCGTCGATCTGTCTTTTATCGAAGATCATGTGTCGCGATTGCATTTACAGGCGCAATGGTCGCAATGCCGGTCGCGCCGATAGCACCGATAGCGCACAGCAAGTTGAAGTGTGCAGTCAGGAGACGATCGCGCTGACGGAGCGCGGCTGCGGCGTGTGGCAGAGGTGAACGACTGTAAACCACGGAATAATTCAGTGAATTTGTTGGAATGTATCCCGATAAACCGGTTGTCTACGGGCCGTTTCCATATAATTTTAGTATATTTTCTTCGAGGCCATCCTCCATGCTGAGCGCCGCCGACAATGAATTGCTGACCCGCACCGGGGCGGACACGCCGATGGGCGCGCTGTTTCGCCGCTACTGGTTGCCGGTCGCGCTGACGCGCGAACTGCCGCAGAATGACGGCCCGCCGAAGCGCGTGCGGCTGCTGGGCGAGAACCTGCTGCTGTTTCGCGACAGCGCGGGCAAGGTCGGCCTGGTCGAGCCGCGCTGTCCGCATCGCGGCGCGGACCTCTACTGGGGGCGCAACGAGCAAGGCGGACTGCGCTGCGTGTTCCACGGCTGGAAGTACGACCTCACCGGGCGCTGCGTCGACATGCCCTCCGTCCCGGCGGAGTCGGGCTTCAGGGACAAGATCCGCATCCGCGCGTATCCGACGCGCGAGGCGGGCGGCGCGGTGTGGGCTTATCTCGGGCCCGCGGAACGCATGCCGGCGTTTCCGATGCTCGAATTCACCGAAGTGGCCGCGTCGCATTCGTACAGTTCCAAGAAACTGCAGGAGTGCAATTGGGCGCAGGTCGCCGACGGCGCGCTCGACACCGCCCACTTCTCCTTCCTGCACATGGTGGTGACCGAGGAAGAGGAGGAGGTCGCGCGCATCATGGCGCGCGCCGAGGCGGGCGTGCAAAGCGTGCGCAACGACCGCATCCGCTGGCTGCGCGAGGATCCGATGCCTAAATTCACGGTGGCCGAACACGACGCGGGACTGACCGTGGGCGCCGCCCGGCGCGCCGGCCCGGGCGAACTCTACTGGCGCATCAGCCAGTACCTGATGCCCAACCACGCCTACGCGCCCAGCACCTTTCCCGGCGAAAATTTTCACTGCCAGACGATAGTGCCCATCACCGACGAACAGTGCTGGGTGTATTGCTTCACCTGGAATCCCGGGCGCGCGCTCACCGACGAAGAGCGCACCCGCTTCGCCGGCGGCCACACCATACACGCCGCAGTCGATGCGGACTGGGTGCCGATCCGCAAGCGCGCCAACGAATACCTGATAGACCGCGACCAACAGAAACACCGCACCTATACCGGCATCACCGGCGTATCCGAGCAGGACGCCTGCATTCAGGACAGCCAGGGCGCCATCGCCGATCGCACCCGCGAGAATCTCGGGCCGACCGATCTGGGGATCGTGCGCTTCCGGCGGCTGATGCTGGAGACGGCGAAGGCGCTGGCGCAGGGCAGCGAGCCGCGCTCGGCCGCGCATCCCGATGCCTACCGGGTGCGCGCCGGGGGCTGGGTGGCAGGCGAGAGCAAGCGGCTGGCGGAAGTGATGAAGGAACGATTCGATGACGAATACGGGCGGGTGCGGTAATGCAGGCGAGAACCCGCATTCCCCGGATGCGCCGCGCCTCGCAAGCAGGAGAAGGTTACAGTGCAGTCTGAGAAAATCGAAATCGCAAGTCGCAAGGGAAAGGCAAACATGACCATGACCCATCGCGCGAGGGCCGCCGCGGGTGCCGCCGCGAGACCCGTTGCGAAAACTGCCGCGAGGGCCGCCGCGAGAGCCGGCATGGCGCTTGTCATCGCCGCAGGCGCGTTGTGCCTGTGCAGCGCCGTCGTCGCCCAGTCGTTTCCCAACAAACCGCTGAAGCTGATCGTCCCCTATCCGCCCGGCGGCGTCGGCGATACGTTCGGCCGTCTGTACGCGCAGCAACTCGGCGAACGACTCGGGCAACCGGTGCTCGTCGACAACAAACCGGGCGCGTCGCAGGCGATCGGCGCGGAGGCGACCATCAAGTCGCCCGCGGACGGCTATACCCTGTTCCTCGGCAGCACCTCCAGCCTCATCCTGCAGGTGGGCGCGCGCAAGAACCTGCCGTACGATCCGGTGCGCGACTTCGCGCCGGTGTCGCTGGTGTTCAACCTGCCGCTCTACCTGGTGGTCAATACCGAACTGCCCGTCGCCAACGTGCGCGAACTGATCGCCTACGGCAAAGCCAATCCCGGCAAGCTGACCTTCGCCTCCATCGGCGCCGGCAGCACCGTGCATCTTGCCGGTGAGATGTTCAAGAAGATGGCCGGTATCGAGATGGTGCATGTGCCCTACAAGGGGAGCGCGCCTGCGCTCACCGACATCATCGCCGGACGGGTGAGCCTGATGTTCGACGGCGGCACCTCGGCGCTACCCTTCGTCAAGGCGGGCAAACTGCGCGTGCTCGGCACCACCGACTCGCGCCGCTCCGAGCAGTTGCCCGAGATACCGACCATTGCCGAGTCCGGCCTGCCCGGCTACGAAGCGGTCTCCTGGTTCGGCATCGCCGCGCCCGCCGGGACGCCCAAACCCGTCCTCGAACGCCTCGCCGCAGACACCGCGGCCATAGTCGCGAAACCGGACTTCAAGGCGAAGTTCGCCGGCGCCGGCATGGAGATGATCAGCACCACGCCGGAGGCCATGGCGGAGATCATCCGCAGCGGCATACCGCGCTGGACGCGGGTGATGCGCGACGCCGGCATACAGGCGGAATAGGTTCACTCTCGAGAGGAGCATGACGATGGCTGAACACGATCCCGCGCACGCCGCACCAGGCACGACCCACGCGTCCGATGAGCGCGAATGCGAGCGCTGCATGCTCTCGGTGTTTTACGGGCTGGACGAATTCGACTACGACACGCTGCTCGCGCAGTTTTGCGACGACGGCACCTGGCACCGCCGCGGCAAGGCGCTCACCGGGCATGCGGCAATCCGCGCCTCCATGCTGGAGCGCCCGGCGACGCAACGGGTGCGCCATCTGATGTCGAATTTCATGCTGCGTTCCCTGCATGCGGCAAGCGCATCGGCCAGCCTGTACATGACCGCCTACCGGCACGACGACGGCAGCGAGGCGCCGATGCCGCGCAAGGTCAAAGGACCGCTCGGCCTCTTCATCGGCAGCGTGCAGTTCCGGCGCGAGGCAGGCGGCTGGCGCATCGCCGAATTCAGGCTCGACGCGGAATTCGATTTTTCCTGATGCGCTGGCTGCATCAGGCGGCGGTTGATCTGGCACAACGCGTTTGTCCAATGCAACGCGTACGTTTAATGCAACGCGTTCGTTCTTAATGCAACGCGTTCGATTCACAGTTTCACAATGAGGAGGAAACTCATGCTGTTTCGCATCGACCGATTGCCGGCCTTCGCTGCCATGCTCATCGTCGCCGGGCTGTGCATGCAGGCGCCGGCCGCTGCCCAGGAGTTTCCGAACAAGCCGGTGCGCATCGTGGTCGGATTCGCGCCGGGCGGCAGCGCCGACATCGTGCTGCGACGCCTGTCGGTGGGGCTCGCCAAACGCCTCGGCCAGCCCATCATCATCGACAACAAGCCGGGCGGCAACACCATCATCGCCACCGTGGCCGTGCATGGCGCCGCGCCCGACGGGCACACGCTGTACGCGACCTTTTCCACGCCCTATGCGATGAATCCGTTCCTGTACAAGAAGCTGCCCTACGACCCCGCCGCCTACACGCCGGTGGCGATCCTCTGTCGCGTGCCGATGGGGCTGGTGGTGCGCCGCGACAGCCCGCTCAACTCGGTGCAGGACTACGTGCGCCACGCCGCGGCGAACCCCGGCAAGCTCAGCTACGGCTCACCGGGAATCGGTTCGCCGAATTCCATTCTCATGGAGTCCTTCAAACGCGCCACGCAGATCGATGTGCTGCCGGTCCCGTTCCAGGGCGGCGGGCCGGTGGTGAACGCGCTGCTGGCGGGCCACATCGATTCGGTCTGGGCCAGCCTGCCGGCCGCGTTCGGCAACATCAAGGACGGCCGCATCAGGCTGCTCGCGGTGGTCGGCAAGAAGCGTTTGTCGCTCGCCCCTGAGGCGCCGACCTTCGATGAGTTGGGCTACGGCGCGGGCCTGGGCGTCGATTCCTGGTTCGGCATCATCGCGCCGCAGAACACCCCGGCCGGCATCGTGGCGCGGTTGAACCGCGAGATCAACAGCGAGATACAGCTCCCGGAAATGCGCACCTGGCTGCTGTCCCAGGCGCTCGAGCCCGAGTCCAACACGCCCGAGGCGCTGGCCGCGGAAATGAAAAACGAGGTGCCGCAGTGGGAGCGCATGATCAAGGCGGTGGGCATCAGCCTCGACTGAGACGGGGCGCCGCCAGCCGGTCAGCCCGGTGAACCTGCATGCCAGTCGGAGTGCTACCATATAACCCACAATATTTGTGGGTTACCGCGGAACCATTTCCATGCGGCGCTGGAACAACTCCGCTTTTGAAAAGCATGTTCATGCGCTCGCACTGGAATCCGGATCCGTCCGGTTCACGCACCATGCCAGGACGCGCATGGAGCAACGCGCAATCACGGTGCCGCTGGTGCTGGAGTGTCAGCGGCGCGGCGTGATCCGGCGTCCGCCAGAGCAGAACCTCAAGACCGACTGGTACGAGTGCCGCATGGAGCGCTACACGGCAGGCATGAACGTCGCGGTGATTGCCGCGATCGATGAAGCCGATCCATCCGTCGTGGTGACGGTGATCGACCAGGATACATAGGAGACTTCAACCATGAAGACCAGATTGTTTCACTACACCGACGGCGGCCTCAAAAGTGTCTGGCTCGCCAATGGCTTCGAGTTTCGGGATTCGCCCTACGGCAAGACGGTGGCCTTTCACAATGTCGATGGCCTCACCGTCGCGATATGCGACGCGCTGGCGAACAAGCCTTCGGGATTGACCAGCGCCGAGTTCCGTTACCTGCGGCTGGCGCTGGGACTGTCGCAGGCCTCGCTAGCCAGGGTGATGGGAAACACCGAAAACACCATCGCCAATTGGGAGCGCGGTCGGAAACTGCCGGCAATGGGCGACAAGCTCGTCCGCGTGCTGTATCAGGCGCATCGCAACGGCAAGCGAGCAGTGAAGAATGTGGTGGCATCGCTGAATTTTTCCGACCGGCTGAAAAATCAGAAGCTGGTGCTTGAAGCCAGAAGGGGACGCTGGCGCGCCGCAAGGGAATTGCAGGCTGCGTGAAGCGCATTTCCCCAGAAACTACCGCGTGACGAAGCGACCCTCTTGGCGAGGCAGCGATGCACAGTATGGTCATTGAGCCGGCTTCCCGAGCCTCGCGCGCTCGAGCTTCGCCTGTTCGACCAGGTAATTCAGCACCGGGATCAGTTGTTTCGTGCTTCCCGCCATGTGGGCCGAGGTGATGAAGCGGCCATCGATCACCAGGGTGGGCACGCCCTTGATACCGTAACTGCGCAGCAGTTCGCGCGCCGCGACGACTTTCGCGGCTATCGCCGGCGAACCGTAGGTATCGACGAACAGTTGCGGGTCGATGCCGTTGCGCGACACCCAGTCGAACATCACCGGTTCTTCGTTCAGCCGGATGTCGTCCACGTGAAAATTGTCGTACACGGGCCAGTGCAGCCGATCCAGATGGCCGAGCGCTTCCAGCGTGTAAAAAAGTTTCGCGAAGTTCTCCCACAGCGCCGAGGACAGCGCCGGCACGCGGCGCACCACGATGGTATCGGGCGCATTGCCTATCCACGCCGACAACGCCGGCTCCAGTTCATAGCAGATCGGGCAGCCGTAATAGAAGAACTCGACCACCTCCATCCTGCGCTCACCGGTCACGGGCGGTGGCGGATAGACGGCGGAATATTCGTAATTCAGGCGCGGCGCCCGCGCCTGGGCCTGCGCATCCGCCGCCTGCAACAACAGCGCCGGCAGCAGCGCGGCCAGCAGTGCCGCCAGGGATGCGCACATTCTTCCGTAGAGCTTCATCGAGTTCGTGTCGTCCGAATCGCCGTGTCGCGGCAATCGTGCCTGTTCCGGTGGCCGCCGCGGCGCTTGTCCAGAGGCGAATCTTTGCTTACTCTGGCGGGATTATGCCAACAAACCGTTACGACTCCACGCGATCGGGCAATGCCATCGTCGCGGCGCTCGCCGTTGCAGTCCTCTGCGCCGCGGTGGCAACAGGCAGCGCGCTCGCCCAGCAACCGGCTCCCAGCGCGGGCTACGCCGACGAGGACCGCGACTGGGGCGTGCCGCCCACGACGCGCCTGCGCCATGAGCCCTATCACGCGCCCACGCCGCGCACCATTCCCGGCGCTTCCGTGGTCGGGACGCGCGAGCTGCAGGCGATGCTTGCCGGGCCCAATCCGCCCATCCTTGTCGATGTCCTCTCGGAAGAGGGCCATGTCAGCCTCGCCGGCGCCGTGTGGATCGCGGGAGCGGGCCGCGGCGGCGATGTGGCCGATGCGCTGCAGTCGCAACTGGTTCCGTTGCTCGCGCAAGTGAGCGGCGGCGACAAGGCGAGACCCCTCGCGTTCTTCTGCGCCAGTTCGCAATGCTGGCTCTCCTACAACACCGCATTGCGCGCGGTGGCCGCCGGATATACGCGTGTCTACTGGTATCGCGGCGGCATCGACGCCTGGACGGAAGCGGATCTGCCGACGGCAAAGACCATGGCGGTGCGCAAGCCCTGACGCTTCCCCGGGGCGGGACGGCACGAGCGCCGCATCACCCAGCCGCATCACCCCAGCGTGCGCGGCGTGTCGCGTTACCCGGGCAGCACAGCTGCGGCACCCACCGGGCTATTGTACGTCGCATGAGGTGCCGTTCTTCCCCAGGGCGCGGCTGGCCGCGTTCTGGCTGATGGAGACCGGCATCGTCACCTTCACGCTCTCCGACTGGGGCACGATGACAGGCGTGGACTGGGCATTCTGTGCGTAGGCGGACTGGCCGCTGTTGATCTGCACCGGGGCCCCTCCCGGGGTTTTCATCACCACCGCCCCGTCGGCCACGTCGACGTGCATGCCGTTGGGCGGCGGCTTGCCCGTCGCCGGCATGATGATGCTGCCGCAGTCGTTCTGACAGAGCAGCATGCTGAAGTGCGTGCCGCGTATGCCCACGGTGGCGGTGGCGGTGGCGAAGTTTACGGCGTCGCGGTTGCGCTTGCCGATCAGGCCGGTCACGGCGCGCATGCCGCCCTTGAACATGTTGATCAGCACGTTGTCGCTTTCGGGCTTGTCCTTGTCGAATTTGAACGACTCCACCTTCACCTGCGACGCGGGACGCAGCACCACTTCGCTGCCGTCGGCAAACTTGACGCGCGCGTAGGTGTCCTGCTCGGTGTTGAGCGTGTCGCCCTCCTGCACCTGCGAGCGCACGGCGAACACGCGGGTGCTGCCGTCGGCGCGCTTGGTGGTGAGCAGGCCCGAGAGATGAGTGACCTCGCCCACGGGGCCGGCGGCCTGAACGACGCTGGCTGCAAAACCGGTTGCCGCCAGGAGCGACGCGGCCAGGACAGGAATCGATTTTTTCATCACGCCTCCATTTAGCCGCATGTCACTGACTTCGCTGCAGCCGGCTTCGCGGCCGGTTTTGTGGCCCCAGGATCTTCAGCTTCCGGCTTGGGTTTGGGCTTCGCGGTCCCTCCACCCGACGGCGTACCATCCTTGGGGTCGGGGTCCGACGAAGTCGAGCCGAATTGTCCCGGTCCGCCGCCCGTCGTCTGACCGGTGGCGCCGAGCGTCAATGTCACCACTGCGCCCGATCCGTCAGCCGGAGTAGATACGGCCGCGGTCGTGCTGGACTGGCTGGTCGTCGATTGCGCCGCGGTAGTCGACTGCGTGGTCGTGACGATGGCGGTGGTCAACGCGTCCACCAGATTCTTCGTCGTGACGACCGGGTCGGAAGTTACCACCGGCGTCACGACCGGCGCCGGTGCATCGGTGAACGCATTGCCGGTGGTCGCGTCGGTGATGGTGAACTTGCCCTCTATGGTCGCATCGAGCGCACTCACCTGTGTGGTGAGGTTGGCGTTGCCGCCGGCGACGATGATGCCGCTCTTGCCGATCATGTTCGCACCGGTGAATCCCGCAGCCGAACCGATGCCCTGGCCGGCGGTGACAGCGACAGTGCCCGTGGCGCCGGCGTTGAGGCTGGCGAGGGTCAAGTTGCCCGCCGGCGCTGCGTAACCGATGCTGCCGCCGCCTGAGCTCGTGGTTGCAGCCGAACCCATGCCTAGCGAACCGCGTTGCGCGAATGCGGAGATGTTGCCGCCGTTGCTCGCCACGGCGGCGTTCTGCGTCAGGTTGTCGCCCGCTGCCAGGCCGATGGTACCGCCGCCGGTGCTGGTGACGTTGCCCGAGAGGGTCAGGTTGCTGTTCGATCCCGCCGCGCCTCCGGCCGTGAGGGAAATATTTTTCGTTGCCGTCACCCCACCGCTGCCGATGGTAAGCGGGCTGTGGGCGTGTATCCCGGCGTCGCCATTAATTGCGATCACCGCGCCGGTGGTGGTCACGCCGCCAGTGTTGTCGACCAGGACGTTGCCGTTGGCGTTGCTGATGCCGGTGATGTCCAGCACCCCGGTGTTGACCAGGTTGATGTTGCCCGAGCCGATGTTGGCGGCGTTGAAGGTGTTGATCTGGTTGCCGGCGTTGCCCAGGTCCGCGCCTGTCACCGACAAGGTGATCAATGACGGCGAGACGATGGGCGCGGTCTGCGTGATGCCGCCCGCTTTCGCCGTCAGCGAAACCGCCGGCGCGCTCAGGCTGCCGACGACCAGGTTGCCGGTGGTTTGCGTGATCGCAGCCTTGCCCTGGGCGCCGACGACGATGCTGCCGCCCGTCTGATTGAAGCTGTCGCTGACCGTAAGGTTGCCTGCTGTCAGCGCGCCACCGGTTTGCGCAAGCCCCCCGGCAGTGACCGCGCCACTTACGCCGAGCGTGCCGCCGGCGAGCGCCAGCGTCTGCGTGCTGGTGAGCGTGCCTGCTGTTAGTGCGCCATTGGATTGGGTGAGCCCCGCGGTAACGAGCGCACCGCTCACGCTCAGCGTGCCGCTACTGAATGCCAGCGACTGGCTTCCATTGAGCGATTGCAAGGTTGTATTGGCGACCTTGTCGTCGAAGGTCACAACGACGTTGGCGGCACCTGGCAGGGATACGGCCAGAACGTTGTTACCATCGGGGAGGGCATCCCAGTTGTCGGGATTGCTCCAATCGCCGCTGGCGGGTGCCTTCCAGGTGGAGAGGGGGCGCACCGTGATGGCACCGCCAGTAATGTTCAGCGGACCACCCGCCGCTGCCTGCAGGCCATACACCGGGACCCCGCCGTTTGTGGCCTGGATCGCGCCCGTGACCGTTGCGGTGATCAATTTGTCGGTGCCGACATTCTTGTTGTCGTACGCAAACGTCCCTGCGATGACTGCAGAATCGCCGTAAATGGTGCTGCCGGTAAACGACCCGCCATTGAAGGCGGTGGTGCCGTCATATTCCTTGCTGGTGCTGCCGCTGCTGCCCAGGGTGAGCGCCAGGGACGGACTTTCCTTGTACAGCAGGCCGTTCCCGACCGTCTGTGTCTGTACCGACGTCGATCCGTAAGTTGCGTTGTATTGTCGGAAGCTTGCGGATAAACCGCCCAGCGTGTCGTTGGCCGGGCTCTGCGACCAGAGCAGCCAGCGTCCATTGGGTGTGGTGAGCGTGGCGGAAACGTTGGTGATGGAATTGCCCGCCAGTTGCAGCGCATCTCCCGCGAACCCGGAACTGATTACCGCGCCGTTCTTCAGCATCAGCCCGCCGTTATTGACGATTTCGATCGTGCCCGTGTCATTGCTGACGTTGTCGATCAGCAACTGCGACTTGGTGTTCGCGAGCTTGACGTCGCCG
>SHXF01000070.1 GCA_009693435.1 Betaproteobacteria bacterium
TGTGGCTGGGCGTTATCTGCCTCTTTTAACACTGACCAGATTTCTTAGAGCGGAAATATTCGCCCTTTTGGGGAACGGGGCGCTCGCGAAAATCCTTTCTGAACAATGACATCCTTTATGCGCAGATGGCTTAGAGCGGAGTTATGGTACTGGTGGCGGGCGGGAGGCCAACGCGGTAAATTGGCGGACCGTTTTCGCGCAGCAAGATCGGAGAAGATGCAATGAAGCACAGGCTCGCGGCCGGCATCGCGCTCACGCACGTGCCCTATCGCGGTTGCGCGCCGGCGCTGGTGGACGTCGTGTCCGGACAGGTACCGGTGCTCGTCAACATGCTGGGCAACGCGCTGCCCTTCGACAAGAGCGGCAAAATCCGGCTGCTCGCCACCGCGACACCGCAGCGCCTTGCAGGGTTCCCCAATCTGCCGACGATTGCGGAATCGGGATTTCCGGGTTTCGAGGCATTTCCCTGGTACGGCATATTCGGCCCCGCGGCGCTCGCGAAAGAGGCGCTGGTTCGCCTCAATGCGGAAATCAGCGCCGGCGTGGCCGCGCCCGAGGTGGCGGAGCGGATACGCGCGGTGCAGTTCGAACCCGAGGCCGCGACGCCGGAGAAATTCGCCGAAGTGGTGCGCAACGATCTCGCGCGCTGGACGCGGGTGGTGCGGGACGCGAAAGTCAAAACAGACTGATTTGGAGATTGACAATGAACGTAATGATGTTCCACCTCATGCCCTACGCGGATCTGGACCTGCCCGAGGCCGACAAGTACCCGTTCTCGTGGGTGACGCTGCCCAACCGGCTCTACGATCCGAAGAAGGGGCATCTGCTGTACAACCGCTACCTCGACGAACTCGAGTATGCGGAGCAACTCGGATTCGACGGGGTGTGCGTCAACGAGCATCACCAGACCGCCTACGGCATGATGCCTTCGCCCATCGTCACCGCCTCCGCGCTGGCGCGCCGCACGACGAAGGCGAAGATCTGCATCCTGGGCAGCGCGCTGCCGCTGCGCAGCCATCCGCTGATGGTCGCAGAAGAGCACGCGATGATCGACAACATCACCGGCGGCCGGCTGATCTCGGGATTCGTGCGCGGCATCGGCTCGGAGTACCACAGCTTCGGCGTCAACCCGACCAATTCGCTGGAGCGCTTCCAGCAGGCGCACGACCTGATCGTGCGCGCCTGGACCGAACCCGGGCCGTTCGAATTCCACAGCAAGCATTTCCACGTGGAGTACGTGAATGTCTGGCCGCGCCCCTACCAGCAGCCGCACCCGCCGATCTGGATTCCCTCGCAGGGCAGCCGCGAGACGGTGGAATTCGCCGCGCATCCGTCGCGCAAGTACACCTACCTGCAGACCTTCAGTCCGATCAAGGCGGTGGAAAAAAACCTGCACCTGTACCAGGAGGTGGCGCGGCGCCACGGCTACCAGTCCAGCCCGTCGCAACTGGGCTGGGCCACGCCTTTGTACGTCGGCGAGACCGACGAATCGGCGCTTGCCGAATGCGCCGTGCACTACGAGAATTTTCGCAACAAGTTCCTCGGCAAGATGTCGCTGGAGATGCTGATGCCGCCGGGGTATACGTCGCGCGAATCGGCCAAGGCGATCATCGCCGCCAAGACCGTGGCGCACGAGGTAGTGGATACGCGCCGCGCGCATGAACTGGGCATGTTTACCTGCGGTAGCGCCACAACGGTGGCCGACCTGCTGATCCGCTACATGAAGGACATCGGTTTCGGCAACCTGCTCACCATGCTGCAGTTCGGCACCTTGCCCGCCGACCTCACGCGCCTCAACATGGAGCGTTTTGCCCGGGACGTGATGCCGCGCCTGCGCCAGGCGGCGCTGGAACTGCATGGCGATCCGGCGGAAGCCGCCGGGGCGCTGCGCACCGCCTGAACGGCAGCCGAGGCAGGCCGCTGGCAGCCATGCGCAAAGTGCGGACGCGCTCTGTATCGAATGCGCGCGGTGCCAGTTGCGCATAGTTTCGAATCCTGATTTTGTGCCGAATCCTGCTTGTGCCCAATTTTGTGCCCACTCTTGTGCCCAGTCTTGTGCCCAGTCTTGTGCCCACTCTTGTGCCCATTCAATGGGTCGATTAGCCGGTCAATATCGACCGGTTGCCTGACTGTGCCTATAATTTGCATGTTTTCACCGACACAAAGGAGTGCACCATGCCCGCAAGCGCCCATCTGAACAGACTCATCGATATGGCCGCGCCGTTTTGGGCGGCTGAAGCGGAAGTCGTCGGCTCGTATTTCGCCTCCCCGAAGCGCACCCGCGAGACCGACCTCGCCTGGCTGGCGCTGCAGTGCTACAAGGAATTCTGGGGTGCCAGCATGGACGACAGGAACAAGGGTTTATTCCTCGGGCCGATCGAAGGCCTGCTGGAGAACTTCAAGAAGATAGACACGGACCTCGACCGCCATGAAGTACAGGATATCCTTGAGGGGCTGTGGGCCGAGTTCTCGCACTACGTGGCCTTTGCCGATGCCTACGATGCGATGGCGCTGCCGGGCACGCCGAAGCTGAATCCTTTTTCGCTGCGCGAGATGCTCAAGGAAAACGGCGGCCGCAAGGAAGACGATGAACTGACCGCGCTGCGCGTGTCGCACAAGGACAAATACGGCGCGATCGGTATGCGCGCGCTGCGCTTCACCGAAGGCGGCTACTGCACGCTATTCTCGGAGGGCATGAAGCTGAAAGGGAAGCCCCGCCCGGGATTCGAGAAGGCGGATCTTGCCATCGCGAAGGCATGCGAGCGTGTCTACGACGACGAGTTCGGCCACATGCTGAAAGGCGTAACCGGGCTGGACGAAGAGAACCTGACCGAGGAACAGTGGAAGCTGATGGGCGACCTGTCACTGATGCAGTTGCGAGGTCGCATCCTGATGCGCAATGCCCAGTTCGGCTACCCGGTGGGCCCGGCGCGGGTGGAAGAGATGCGCGCCGGCAAGTGCAAGCCGCTGGTGTTCGATTACGAACGGGCGAAGCTGGCCGCCTGATCCTTCGCAATCCTTCGCAGTTTTTGCGAAACCCCGCCGGCGCATCCGCGCCGGTCGGGTCCTCTGGATAACCGCGCGGATACTCGCGCGAGATTATTAGTACGGACGCGCGCTGGAACGCGCCGGGCGCGCCGACCCGGCGGAGCGCGTAGAAGGCCGGCTCGGGCGACGGTATTCAGGCCGCGCATTGCGGCTGTCGTTGTTGCGTGCGCTGTTGCGTGCATTGTTGCCAGCATTGTTGCCGCCGTTTTTGCGGCCATGGTTCGCGTTGGCGCCGCGCGACTTGCCAGGCGCGTATTCCCGCTTGCCCTTGGGTTCCAGGCCCGCGATCACGCTCACCGCGATGGGCTGCGTAGTGTAGCGCTCGATGCTCTTCACCAGGCCGTGCTCTCGATGACCCGCAAAGCTGATGGCAATGCCGGTGCGGCCGGCGCGACCGGTGCGGCCGATGCGATGCACATAGTCCTCGGCCTGCTTCGGCAAATCGAAATTGATG
The DNA here is from genome assembly GCA_009693435.1 of Betaproteobacteria bacterium. The sequence goes on from SHXF01000070.1 coordinate 3,503, forward strand.
ACGTGGGATATGCCCGGCACGTCCAGTCCGCGCGCCGCCACGTCGGTGGCCACCATGATGCGCACCCGTCCCTGGCGCATCGCCTGCAGCGAACGGTTGCGGTCGCCCTGGCTCATGTCGCCGTGCAACGCGCGGGCGGCGTGGCCCTGCTGGCGCAATTCACCCGACAACTGCTCGGCCGAGCGCTTGGTGGCGGTGAACACCAGTGCTTGCGTGAGGTTGACGTCGCGCAGCAGCGAATCCAGCAGGCGCGACTTATGGCCGATGTCGTCGGCGAACAGCAGACTCTGATCGATCATCGGACGCTCGGCCGCGGTGGCGTTGATCTGCACCCGCGTGGCGTTGCGCGTCACTCTTTGCGCCAGCCTGCCCACGATGCCCTCCAGCGTCGCCGAGAACAGCATCGTCTGGCGCGTAGCGGGGGCCTTCGCGATGATGAGTTCGATGTCTTCGATGAAACCCATGTCGAGCATGCGGTCGGCTTCGTCCAGCACCAGCACTTCCAGTTTCGACAGGTCAACGCTGTTGCGGCGGATGTGGTCGAGCAGCCGGCCCGGCGTGGCGACAATGATGTCCACTTTCTGTTTCAGCGCGCGGAATTCAAAGCCCATGGGCGTGCCGCCGACGATGCCCACGCTGCGCGCGCGCAGGAACCTGCCGTAGGTCTCGGTGGCGCGCAGCACCTGCGCTGCCAGTTCGCGGGTCGGGGTCAGCACCAGCACGCGCGGCTGCTTGCCCGGAGAAGGCTGAGAGAGGCGTTGCAGAAAAGGCAACACGAAGGCGGCGGTCTTGCCGCTGCCGGTCTGCGAGGAGACCAGCAGATCGTTGCCGGCGATGGCCGCCGGAATCGATTTCGCCTGCACCGGGGTGGGTTCGGTATAACCCGCGGCTTCGATGGCCTTGAGGATGTCGGAATTCAAACCTAGCGCTGAAAAATACATGACTGCCTTTTCCTAAACATGGGGCCGCGACCCTGCCTGCGCGTGGCGCGCGGGACAAGGCTGCAACAGCGAATTCGCCCGGCCGGGGCTTTGGCAAGCACACCGCAGGTACGGATCGCAATAATCAATCGGCGCCGAACCGCAAACTGCCAACGCCGATCAACTGGAAGGGCTAAGGGAAGGGTCAGGCAAGATAACAACGCTGTGCGAACCGGCGTTCACCGCTGGTTTCCCCTGCAGGATGCTGCCGAGACAGGGATGCTGCATTGCACAACAAAGCGCATTATACACATGAGTTGTTGTCGCTGCGAGCATTGTTTTTATTCAGTTTTCAAACAAGCGGGAGATACAAGCGGGAGATACAGGCGGGAGATCACAGCTTCCGATCCGCCAACCCGGCCTTGTCATAGAGCGCATTGATATGGTCTTTCACGTCCTGCGGCGTCGTGTCGTGGGCCGCGCGATGCGCCCAGCCGACCTTCTGCCGCGCGTACCGACCCATCGCTTCGTCCTGGTCGGAGGTGCCGCCGCTGATGCCGTAGGCGCCTATCATGTCGTCGCCGCGGAACACCGGCGCGCAGCCTCCCGAGGCCACCACGCGGCCGCCCGTGAGCACCGAGGTATTCACCATCATCTGCGGATTGCGTTCCTTGAACCATTGCTGGATCACCAGCCCGTCGGGAAAGCGCGGGCTCATGGAACGGAAGGCGGCCATGGTGAATGCCTTGGCCATGGCGATTTCCGCGGTGATGAATCCCGCGTCGTCCATGCGTTCCATGGCGAGCATGTGGCCTTCCGCATTGGCCAGGGCGATGGACACCGGCACGCGCATCTCCTCGGCCTTCTCGGTGACGGCGAGGATGAACGCGCGGCATTCGACGATACGCAATTTTTCCGTCATGGGTTGATTCGCTCCTGTGCCGTGGGGTCTAATGGACAGGACAGTATACGGGGAGTGGCGGCATTGATGATGTTCCGGTTCAGCCGATTCATGAAAGGCCTGCTCGCGTGCGCGTGCCTGTTGCACGCGAACGGCATGGTATCCAGCGCCTGCGCACAGGCCTGGCCGGCGAAGCCCATCCGCCTGGTCATCGGCTTTCCGCCCGGCAGCGCCGCCGATGTCGTAGCCCGCATGGTCGCGCCCCGGATCGGCGAGGGAATCGGCCAGCAGGTGCTGATCGAGCACAAGCCCGGCGCGGGCAGCAGCATCGCCGCAGAAGGGGTGGTGCGCGCGGCTCCGGACGGCTACACGCTGTTGCTGGGATCGGCCGCCAACATCATCAACACCAGCATCAACAAGAACCTCACCTTCGACTTCGCCCGCGATCTCGCACCGATCGCGCCCCTGGCCATCCTGCCGACGATCCTGGTGGTTCATCCGTCGGTGGCGGCGCGCACGGTGCCGGAACTGATAGCGGTGGCAAGGGCGAAAGCGGGCGAGATGAGCTTCGGTTCCTCCGGCAACGGCACGGTGCCGCATTTGTCGGGTGAACTGTTCAACACCATGACCGGGGTGAAACTGGTTCATGTGCCCTACAAGGGGACGCCGCAGGCGGTGACGGACCTGCTCTCAGGACGCATCCAGCTGATGTTCTCGCCGGCCTCCACGGTGTTGCCGCACATCAAGGCGGGCAGCTTGCGCGCGCTGGCATCGACGGGATCGCAGCGTTCCAGCGTGGCGGCGGATCTGCCGACGGTGGCCGAGGCGGGCGTCGCGGGATTCGAGACAGCGCTGTGGTTCGCGCTGATGGCGCCCGCCGCGACGCCGCCCGATATCCTGGACCGGCTGCAGCGGGAATCCTCGCGCGTGCTGGCCCTCGCGGAGCTGAAAGCGCAGTTCGCCGCACAGGGCATCGACACCATGGCCGGCTCGCGCGAACAACTGGCCGCCTACATACGCCAGGAAACGGAGAAATGGGCGAGAGTGGTGCAGGTATCGGGGGCGAGGAGCGACTAGAGCAAAACGCAGCGGCTGCCGTAAACATAACGAACTTTTGTTCGACAAGCTGCCCGGTAATCGGATATGTACGAGCATACTTATTATTGAAAAACATATAGCATTTCCCGAGAAACATACCATTCACGCTGCGAAAGGATTGATTTCATGAGCACCCAGGCAGGCACCCGGACACGCGTCGACGAGATTGCCGACGGCATCCATCGCATCAGCACCCCGGTGTTGCCTCCGGATTTTCCCGGAGGCTTCACCTTCAACCAGTTCCTGATCGTCGACGACGAGCCGCTGCTGTTCCATACCGGCATGAACCGCATCTTCCCCGCAGTGCGGGACGCGGTGGCGGGCATCATCCCGCTGGAGCGGCTGCGCTACGTGTCGTTCTCGCATGGTGAAGCCGACGAGTGCGGCGCGCTCAATGCCTTTCTGGGCGTTGCGCCGAACGCGATTCCGCTGTGCAGCCTGGTTGCGGGGCGCTCGGCGATAGACTATTCGCTGCGGCCGCCGCGCAGCATGCGCCACGGCGAACGCCTTTCACTGGGCCGCCACACGGTGCAGTGGCTGGACGCACCGCACGTGCCCCACGGCTGGGATTGCGGCTATCTGTTCGAGGAACTGACGCGCACGTTGTTTTGCGGCGACCTGTTTACCCAGCCCGGCGCCGAGCACGCGCCGCTTACCGAGGGCGACATACTGGCGAGCAGCGAGGCGATGCGCAGCAAGATGAACTATTACGCGCTGTCCCGGGACACGCGCAAGCTGCTGCGGCAACTGGCCGACACGCGGCCGGCACTGCTCGCCTGCATGCACGGGTCGGCGTGGCGGGGCGACGGCGAGCAACTGCTGATGGCGCTCGCCGATGCGCTGGAAGGGGTGAGCGCATGAGCGATTCCGGTTCCGGCGCACCGCGCAGCGTTGAACACCTCGCGGGCACGCCGTTCCAGCAGGGCCGCGCGTTCTCGCCCGCCGTCGTCACGCGTGGCGGGCGCATGGTCTGGCTGGCCGGCCAGACCACCACCACCGACCTGGACGGCAAATCGATAGCCTACGATTTCGAAGCGCAGGCGCGCACCGTGTTCGCGCTGATGGACCGCACCTTGCAGCGCGCGGGGGGCAGCCTGAAGGACCTGGTGACCATGACGGTGTTCATCAACGATCCGCGGCACGGCGACGGACTGGTGGCGCTGCGCAAGGAGCTTTTCCCCGACGGCAAATTTCCCGGCAGCGCCATGCTGACCGTGTCGCATTTCGCCCGGCCGGGCATCCTCATCGAAATCCAGGGCGTCGCGGTGGTGGACGACTGACGCTGGCGTGACGGCGCGCGGTGCAGCGGCGCAAGTTGCGGCAATCGCGCTGAACGCATTACTGAAGGAGGCTGCTCTTGAAAATTCTCGACGTCGACTTGTTTCCCCTGGCGCAGCGCCAGGAAGACCCCACCTGGGCGTTTGCGCTGGCCAGCTATCCGGTGATAGACGGCGTGGTCATTGCGCTGCGCGCCGAAGGCGTTACCGGCCTCGGTTACGCACAGGTGATTCCGCACATGGGGTCGAACACGCAGGGACTGTACGGAGCGCTCGCGTCGTTCAAGCCGAAAATCATCGGCCGCTCGGCGCTGGACATCGAGCCGATACTCGCCGACATCGACGTCATGATAGAAGGCAACCACCAGGCGAAGGCCGGCATCGACTGCGCGCTGCACGATCTCGCGGCGAACCTGCTGGGCATACCGGTGCACGCGCTGCTCGGCGGGAAGTTTCGCGCAAGCATTCCGCAGATCCGCATCCTGCCTATCAAGGCGCCGGCGGCGATGGCGGCCGAGGCAAGACGCCTGGTGGACAAGGGCTATCGCAGCCTCAAGATCAAGCTGAAAGGCCATGTAGCGGACGACGTGGCGCGGGTGCATGCCATCCGCGCCGAAGTGGGCAAGGACGTGCTGCTGACCCTGGATCCGAACCAGGCCTATCGCGCCAAGGACGCGATCACCGCGCTGCGGCGCATGGAGGGCGACGATATCTACCTGGTTGAGCAGCCGGTCGCCGCCAACGACCTGCACGGGCTGGAACTGGTGACGCGCAGCGTGCCGCAGTTGGTCGAAGCCGACGAATCGGCGGTCACCTTGCAGGATGTGATCCACCTCACCAGCAATCGCATCGTCGACGCGCTCAGCCTCAAGATCCCCAAGCTCGGCGGATTGCGCAATGCGCTGCTCGCCGCGAGGATCTGCCACAACGCGGGCATCGAATACCGCGTCGGCGCAACCTTCGGCCCGCGGCTGATGGCGGCGCACGCGGTGCACTTCGCCGCCGCCTTGCCGCGCCTCGGATTGCCCTGCGAACTGGCCGAATTCGACCACCTGCACGACGATCCGTTCGAAGGACTGGAAGTGGAGGATGGGTCGATCGCGGTGCCGACCGGTGCCGGTTCGGGCGTGACCCTCAGGGCAGGCAACCGCGCCGCTTACGAGGGGAAACAGCCCGCCTTGGCCGCGCTGGAAAGAAACACGTGATGATTCCGCAGGCGGCGCGTGCCGTCATCGCGGCCTGTGCTGCCGCGGCTGTTCTTGCCATGGCGGCGCAGGGGACGGCGCAGGCGCAGGCGTTTCCGGTGAAACCGGTGCGCATCGTGGTGCCGCTCACAGCGGGCGGATTGGTGGACATCCTGGCGCGCGGCATTGCGCAGGAACTCACCCGGCTGTGGGGCCAGCAAGTGATCGTCGAGAACCGACCCGGGGCCAACACCGTGGTGGCCGCCGAAGCCGTGGCCAAATCACCCGCCGACGGCTACACCATGCTGCTGTCGAACCCTGCGGCCATTTCCATCAACCAGTTGTTGTTCAGGAAACTGCCCTACGATCCGGAGCGCGATTTCGCTCTGGTGTACAACGTGGCCTACGCGCCGACGATGATAGTCGTGACGCCTTCCTTGCCGGTGAATTCGCTGCTGGAACTGGTGGCGCTCGCTAAATCGAAACCGGGTGAAATCACCTATGGCAGCTTCGGCATCGGCAGCGCTACCCACATCGATACCGAAGTGTTCAGCAACCGCGCCGGGATGAAGATGAACCACATTCCGTACAAAGGCGTGGCGGACGTTCTCCCGGCGGTGGCGGCGGGGCAGATCAATATGGGCTTCGTCGGCATCGCGCCTTCGATTCCGTTGCTGCGCCAGGGGCGCATCAAGGCCCTGGCGATAAATGCGCCCGGCCGCTCCGCCGTGGTGCCGGATGTACCGACACTCGGCGAAGCCGGATTCCCGGGGCTGAATCTGGGCGGCTGGTTTGGCATCGTCGTGCCGGCGGCGACGCCCCGGCCCGTCATCGAGCGCATCGCAGCCAGCTTCGCGCAGATTTTCAGCCAGAACGAATTTCGCGAAAGGATGATTACCGGCGTCGGGCTGGAGCCGCTACTGCAGGGGCCCGAGCAGTTCACCGAATTCGTGCGCGAGGAGCGGACGCGTTACGCACGGTTGCTGAAGGAACTCAAGCTGTCGCTCGACTGAACAGCGTCAATTGATACCCGGTATTCGCGGCAGGCGTTCGCGATACAATTGCGCCGGAATTCACGTCAGGCATCACACCGGACATCACACCAAGGAGGATCAATGAAGCAAGTCAATTTGAAGATGGCTGTGGCTGCGGCAGCGCTGATTGCCGCGGGAATTTCGCAGGCCTATGCGCAAAGCGGACCGGTAGTGCTGCGCGCAGTGACAGCCTGGGACAAGAGCATGGTGTTCGTCGATACCTACATGGACTGGATCAAACGGGTCAACGAAAAGGGCGCGGGCAAGATACGCATCGACTATACCGGCGGTCCGGAGGTGTTTCCCTCCTTCGAGCAACTGGAACCGCTGAAGCGCGGTGTCTTCTCGACGGTCGTCACTTCCACCGCCTACATGGGCGCGCTGCCGGAGCTCAATGCGACGTGGCTAGGGTTCGGCGCCACGCCGGCGGAACTGCGCGAGAGCGGCCTGGTGGCGGCGCTCGACAAGGTGGTGCGGGAAAAGGCCGGGGTCACGTTGCTTGGTTTGCCGCTGCAGATGCGCTTCAACGTGTATGTGAAGCGGCCGCTGCCGAACACCGGCGATCTGACCGGGATCAAGCTGCGCACCACGCCGGTCTATGACCCGGTGATGCGCGGTCTCGGGGGAATCACGGTGACGGTGCCTCCCGCAGAATTGCTGACGGCCCTGGAAACCGGCGTAGTGGACGGATTCGCCTGGCCGTCGATCGCGGTGGTCGCGCCGGGATTTGCCCGCGCCATCAAGTATAAGATCAACCCGCCGTGGTGGGTCGGCACCGATGTCGCATTGATGAATGCCGCGGCATTCGACAAGCTGTCGCCGGATCTGAGGAAACTCCTGACCGACACCATGATCGATATTGAAAAAGGCGTGCCTGCCTACTACGGTGGCAAGGAGAAGGCGGAGGAAGACGCGCTGAAGAAACTCGGCGTGCAGTTCGTATCGACCTCGGATGCCGACATGGTCAAGATCAAGAAGCTGCACTGGGAAGGCGGCCTCCAGACATTCCTCCTCAAGCCTTCGCCGAAATACGGTCCGGAGCTGGCCGAGCTCGTGAAGCGCTTCGCGCCCAAGTAATCGAGACTATCCGGAAGCTTGCATATGACGCAGTCGCCCGAACCCGGCAACGCGCTGCTGCGCGGCGCTTCGCGCCTGCTCGACTTCGTGATCGTTGCCTGCGCGATGCTGGCCGTGACCATCCTGGTGGCGCTGGTGGCATGCGTCGCCCTCGAGGTGGTTATGCGCTATTTCTTCAACAGTCCGACCCGCTGGGTGGTGGAGTTCAGCGAGTATGCGCTGCTGTGGCTGGCATTCCTCGGCGGCGCCTGGGTGCTGCGCGAGGAGGGGCATGTGAGCGTCGAAATGGTGGTGGAACTTCTGTCATCTCGGACACGGGAAATGGTCCATATTGCAACGTCACTGGTGGGGATGGTGACGTGCGGACTGTTCTGCTGGGTCAGCGCGGTTTTCATCCTCGGCCTGTACGAAAGCGGTGAAGTGCTGTTCCGCTCGATACAGGCCAAGAAGTGGGCCGTCATGTCGGTGATGGTGCCGGGATTGCTGCTGTTGTGCCTGCAATTCATGCGCCGCGCCTGGCGCGGCCAACCTCCTCGATCGCAAGTCGATCTGGTTGTGGGTCAATCAGAGGCCTCGGCCACGTCTCCGCCCAAGCCGGCGCATTAGGAGCGCCGACGGCAGTAACGCGCGCCTGATCGGGCGCGCGTCCGGCATCGAGCGATAAAAACGGGGAGAGCGGCATGGAGTGGTGGGGTTATCTTGCGGTCATACTGGGCATGCTGACAGTGTTTTTCCTGTCGGGCCTGCCCATCGCGTTCTGCTTCACCCTGTTCAATTTCATCGCTGCCTGGATGTGGATGGGCGGCTCGGACGCCTTTGCGCTGCTCACTGTGTCGGCGTTCTCCAGCATCGCATCGTTCCCGCTGGTGGCGGTGCCGCTGTTCGTGCTGATGGGGGAACTGCTGTTTCAGTCCGGGGTCGTATCCGTGGTCCTGGATGCGGTGAGCAAGTGGCTGGGCGGCGTGCGCGGCAGCCTGAGTTATGTCGCGGTCGTCGCCGGCACGCTGTTCGGCACCATGAGCGGCTCGGCGGTTTCCGGCGTGGCGGTGCTCGGTTCCACCCTCGCGCCGGACATGCGCAAACGCGGCTACAGCAAGGAACTGGCGCTCGGTCCCATTCTGGGCAGCGGCTGCCTGGCGATGATCATTCCGCCCAGTGTGCTGGCGGTGCTGCTCGGTTCGCTGGCCCAGATTCCCGTGGGCGATCTGCTCATCTCCGGCATTGTGCCGGGGCTGATGCTGGCAGCATCCTACGCGCTGCACATTTTCCTGAGGCTGCGGTTCAACCCGTCGCTCGCGCCGGAGGAATCGAAGCTGGACATCAGTTTCAGGACGAAAGTCGATGCGCTGTTGTTGATGCTGCCGGTGATGATCATCACCCTCAGCGTCTGGGGTGTGATGCTGTTCGGCATCGCGACACCGTCCGAGGCAGCGGCAATCGGCGTGATCGGCTCGCTGCTGGTCATGGCCATCTACAAGCGCCTGACCTGGCGCGCAATCAGGCTGGCGCTGTTCGACACCGTGAAAATAAGCTCGATGATATTCCTCATCATCATCAGCGCCTCGGCGTTCAGCCAGATCCTCGCTTTCACCGGCACGTCGGGGAAATTGGTCGGCTTTGCCACTGAATCGGGACTGGCACCCTGGGCGATCCTGGTCGTCATGATCGTGACCGCGATCCTGCTGGGAACGTTTCTCGACGAACTGGCGCTGCTCATGATTACCATCCCGATCTACATGCCGGTGATCAAGGCGCTGGCGTTCGATCCGGTATGGTTCGGCCTGCTGATGCTGCTGACCCTGGAGATCGCCACCATCTCGCCGCCCTACGGGCTGGCGTTGTTCGTCCTGAAGGGCGTGGTGCCGGACGCGTCCATGGTCGATGTGTGGAAGGCGAGCATTGCCTACATGCTGATTTCCACCCTGGTGCTGGCGATCATTTTCGTCTTCCCCGGCCTCGCGCTGTGGCTGCCGGGACTGACGCGCTGAAGGTTGCGACGGCAATCCGGAAACAATCGATTCAAAAGGAGTCAACATGACGACACTGATCATAGGCGCGGGGCTGGTGGGTTCGCAGATCGCGCGCATTCTGGTGGAGGGCGGGGAGACGCCCGTGCTCATGGACCAATCCGCGCAGCCGCAGGCGCTGTCGCAAATCGTCGCGCTGGACAAGGTAACGCTGGTCGCGGGCGATGTGCTGCGGCCGTTCGTGCTGACGCGCATCATCCGCGAGCATGCCATCACGCGCATCGTGCACATGGCGGCGTTCCCGATGCTGACCCTGGGCGCGCAGCGCGATCCGTTCGCGGCCATAGAACTGAACATCATGGGCACGGTCAACGTGCTGGAGGCGGCGCGCATCCACGGCGTGAAGCGCGTGGTGGTGGCGAGTTCCAACGTGCTCAACCATTTTCTCTCCGGCGGCGAGGGCAAGGGCGATCCCAGGCACGAAGAGGCCTATCCGCGGCCAACCACGTTCTATGCATCCACCAAGCAGGCCATGGAAAGCCTGGGCCTCAACTATGCGACCTGGACGAGTGTCGAATTCGGCGCGATGCGCTACGGCGCGGTGCTCGGACCCTGGGGCGGCAAGGGCGGCGGCGGCCCGAGCAACGTGGTGCGCGATGCGCTGCTGAACGTGCTCGGCGGAAAAGAGGCGATCGTGCCGGCCAACGGCCTGGAGTGGGTGTATTCGAAGGACGCGGCGATGGGCACGGTGCTCGCGCTGCGCGCCGCCGCCCTGGGCAGCGGCGTATTCAACATCACCATGGGCTATGTGTGCCCACCCGAAGAACTGTCCGACGCCATCAAGGCTGCGGTGCCCGGCGCCAGGGTGCGCATCGAGGTGCCGCAGGCGGACGCGGTGGCCTTGCCGCAGATGAAGGCGGGATCCGATCCGGGCTTGTCCAGGGACATACTCGGATTTGCGCCGAAGTATCCGATGCGCGAGGCGGTCGCCGAACTGGCCGACTGGATCAGGAAAAATCCGGCGCCGTAATACGGTGCCGGAAGCGGCGCGCGCGGCCGCGCGCCTGCGACCGTTGCATGGTCGCTGCGGCGCTCAGGCGGCGACGAATTTCGCCAGCCGCGGCATCAGCGCCACGGCGTTGCGGCGCGAGATGGCTGCGTGGTCCGCCACGTCGAATCCCAGCGCGTCGAAGCCGTTGGTGCCGCGCTCGGCGCGCAGGTACGGGAAATCGGTGCCGAACAGCACCTGCGTGACCGGCACCAGCGACAACAGCGCGGCGATGGCCGGGCGGTTGGTGGCGCTGGGCGTGTCGTAATACAGGCGCTTCAATTCGTACTCCGGCCCTTCGGGGAGCATGTCGGCGAGGCGCTTCGCCTCTTCGGTGGGGCGGCGCGACAGGGCTGCAAGGCGGCCGGCGAGAAACGGCAATGCGCCGCCGCCGTGCGAAAAAATCCATTTCATGTCGCGGCAGCGGGTGAAGGTGCCGGCGTAGAGCAGGCTGGCGATGGCGCGCGTGGAATCGAACGGGTACTCGAGCACCGCGGGGGGCACGTTGGGCACGAAAATCGGCGCCGAGGCCAGCAGGTGCGGGTGAAAAAACACCACGGCCTTGCGCCTGTTCAGTTCGTCGAACACTTCCTTGAATTGCGGGTCGCCCGGCCAGGTGTCGCCGAAATTGGTCATGAAGCAGATGCCGTCGAGTTTCAGCACGTCCAGCGAATATTCGATCTCGCGCAGCGTGCCTTCGACATCGGGCATGGGCACGGTGGCGAACACGCCGAAGCGGGTGGGGTGGTCCGACACCATCTTCGCACCGTAGTCGTTGCACTCGCGCGCCAGCTTGCGCGCGGCGAGCGCGTCGCCGAACGACACCCCGGGGGTGGATACCGAGCCGATGGTGACGCCTATGCCATGCTTGTCCATCGCCTCCAGCGACACCTCGGGGGTCCAGTCGAACATCCACGAGCGCGGAATGCCGATGGCCGATTCCATGATGCGCTCGCCCGCGGCCGCCATCCATTTCGGAGGAAAGATGTGGTGGTGGGTGTCGATGCGGTGGAATGCGGGGCCTTTTGTCGTCATCGGTGCTGCTCCTTCTATGGATATGGGAGTGGGTAGGAGTGCGGCCTGTATCAGGTAGCCGGGTCTGATGGATCAAATTCGCATTCGGACCGTCGGTCGTGGCCACCGGATGGCAGTGCCCGGGTAATGACGGGCCCGTGCCGTGCCCGCTGTCATCTATCTGCTTTACGCGGAAGCGGGGTTCAATCCGGCTTCCGTCGCGAGAGGCGGCCGCCTATCCGCCGGGGCCATCCGCCATGATGAATCCCGTGAGGTCGCCCAGCGTGCGTTCCATCTCGTCCATCAGGTCGTAGAGCAGATAGCGCAGCGCAATCATGCCGACGAGCGCGCCGTGCTCGTCGAGCACGACCAGGTGACGGATATGATGTTTGCGCATGATGGCGGTGGCCGTGGCCACCGAGGTATTGATACTCACTGAAAGCGCCGGACTGGACATGATGTCCCGCACCCGCGTATTCGCAGCGTCGCCGCTGGCAGCAACCACCTTTTGCATCACGTCACGCTCCGTCACCACGCCGACTACGCTGGTTCCGTCCATAACCGTCGCGGCGCCCACGCGGCGCCCGGTCATCGCGCGCGCCGCCTCGATCACGGTGTCGTCAGGTTTTACAGTCAAGGGCGGTTTTTCACCCAGACGAATCATTCCCATGCGGCCTCCCCGAACAGATGGACTCTCCGGGTTATTTTACGCCCGTGATCGGCCAACGAATGACCTTCCAGTTTGGCCTCTAAAACGACCGCGCCTGAGGACGCACGATCAAAGGAAAATCGGGGACAGACCACAGTTTTCAGCAGCAGAAACCGTGGTCTGTCCCCGATTTCCTGCCCGATTTCCTGGCCTGTCTCCGATTTTGATTTCGCCCAGGTCTGCTTCTTTTGGGAAGACCGATAGGGCTCCCGCTCACCGTTTGTACAGATCCCGCTTTCGCGTTCAAACCGGCGCCGGCGCAATCGCCTCGATATCGGTCACCACGTCAATCACGGCGGGACGATTCGCCGCCAACGCCTGGGCGAGGGCGCCGGGGAAATCGGCGGGCCGCTCGACGCGGATGCCGAGCGCGCCGATTTCTTCGGCGATGCGCGCGAAGTTCATTTTGCGGTAGGTCCACAGTTCGCGTGCCTGTTCGGTCTGCTCGCCGCCGTAGGCGCGGTCGAAGCCGCGTTTGGACTGGTTGCCGCCGCCGTTGTTGTTCACCACGGTGACGGAATTGATGTTCCAGCGCACCGCGGTTTCGATTTCGGCAATGTGATACCAGAAGCCCGCGTCGCCGGTGAATACCACCACCGGCCGCTCGGGGCAGGCCGCCTTGGCGCCTATGCCCGCGGGGAACGCCCAGCCGAGGTGTCCGGCGCTGCGCATGTAGCTTTGCGCGGGGGTGCGCAGGTCGTACATGCCGCCCATCCACATGCCCGCGTGGCCGGTGTCCACGACCACGACGGCATCATCGGGCATGTGGCGGGTGAGTTCGCTGCACAAACGTTCCGGGCGCATCGGCACGGCGTCGGAAGCAAACGCGCTGCGATATTTTTCCGACCATTCGCCGCAGATGCCGCGCACTGTCGCGAGCCACGCTGTGCGGGCGGAGGCGGTGGTCCGGTCGGCGTGCGCGAGCATCGCCGCAATCGTGGTCTTCGCATCGCCCTGCAGAGCACAGCGCAGCGGATAGTTGCGGCCCAGCGCTTCGGCATCGATGTCGATATGAATCGCCGGCACGCCGATTTTCGGCGCTGCCCAGAAATTCGTGGTCATGCCGCCAGTGCCGGTGCCGACAAAGCACACAAGATCCGCCTGCATCACCACGCGATTGGCGCTCTCGCGCGAATACGTGCCGACCACGCCCACCGACAGCGGATGTGTGCCGGGAATCGAGTCCTTGCCGTTCAGCGATGTCGCAACCGGAATCGCGAGCGCTTCGGCGAGCGCGATCAATTCGGCCGAGGCGCGCGAGGCGCGCACGCCGCCGCCGGCGACGATCACCGGTCGTGCCGCCTGCTGCAACAGCGACAGCGCGGCGCGCACATCGCGCTCGTCTGGCGCCGGGCGAAACGGCGGCACAGACGCAAAGCGTTCCTCGCACAGCGCCTCCATGTCCGCTTCCTCGGTGTCGATCTGGCCTTCGTTGCCGCGAAACTGCAGGTGCACCGGGCCGGGCGCGCCGGACACGGCGACACGGAAGGCCTGGCGCACCATGTCGGGAAAGCGCTCCACGGCATCGACGGTGGCGTTCCATTTTGTAACCGATTCGAACGCCGGCACGTCGTCCACCTCCTGGTAGACCTGGCGGAACTTGGTTTTCGGATCGCGGCCGCCGGTGAAGGCGATCACGGGCGAGCGCGCGAGGTACGCGTCGCGCAATCCCGCTGCGAGATTCATCGCGCCTATGACCTGCGCCATGCACACGCCGGGTTTGCCCGAGGCGCGCGCGTAGCCGTCGGCCATGTAGGCCGCGGCTTTCTCGCCGTGCGCGTGGATGCGCTTGATGGCGGTGCGGCGTTCCATCTCGGCGAATGTCCGGCGCAGCACCGCGGGCACCATGAAAACGTGCGACACGCCGTAGCCCTTGAGCATGTCGGCGAGCACCTGCGCGCCGGTCATCTTTGCCATTTTATTTCCTTGTTCCCGTGCTGAAAAATTGCTGGAAGTTTGATGAAAAATCCGCAGCAGTATAAAGGAGCGGTATGCGCCGCGAACCTTGAAATCCCGGGCAGATGGGCGGTGATACCATTGGCGCACTCGGGAGGAGGTGCACATGTACAACAAGGTCAGCCGACTTGCCGCCTGCATCATCGCGCTTCTGTATTCGCATGCGGGTGTCGCGCAGCAGGGACCATCGTGGCCGGCCAAACCGATCCGCTTCGTCGTGGCCTTCGCGCCGGGTGGGCCGGCGGATGTCATCGCGCGGCTGGTCGGCAACAAGCTGACCGAAGCACTGGGGCAGCAGGTCATCGTCGACAACCGCGGCGGAGCGGGCGGGAACATCGCCGCAGGACTGGTGGCGAAGTCTGCGCCCGATGGCTACACGGCGCTGGTCACCACATCCGCGTTCGCCGTCAACGTCACCCTCTACGCCAGCCCCGGTTACGAGGAGCGTGAATTCATTCCGGTGGTGAATGTGGCGACGCAGCCCAACCTGATTTTCGTGAACGCGAACTTCCCGGCAAAGACACTGGCCGAACTGCTCGGCATGGTGAAAAGCGGAAAACTCGCATTCGCCTCACCGGGGCTGGGGACCACGCCCCACCTCACCGGTGAAAACCTGTTCAGGGTGATCTCGAAAGCCGACGTCACCCCCATCCATTTCAAGGGTGCCGGCCCGGCGGCCGCGGCACTGGTGGCGGGCGAGCCGCCCATCGGTTCGCTCGCGCCTACCGCCGCGCTGCCCCACGTGAAGTCCGGAAAATTGCGTGCGATCGCCGTGGCGGGCGCTACGCGCCTGTCGGCGCTGCCCGACGTGCCAACGTTCGCAGAAGCGGGCATTCCGGGCGTGCAGGATTACACCTGGACCGCAATCTTCCTTCCGGCCGGAACGCCCGCTGCGGTGGTGCAGAGGCTGAACGAGGCGGTCAATCGCATCATCCAGCTGCCGGATATACGCGAGAGGCTGGATGCGCAAGGCCTGGAGCCGGTCGGCGGTACCCCGCAGCAGTTCGGCGATTACGTGAAAACCGAGATCGTAAAATGGGGAAAAGTGGTGCGTGAAGCCAACATGAAGACGGAGTAGCGGAGCCTGCATTCTCATAGATTATGTTGAACAAGTCCCCGCAGTACGGGTTTTTCCATTAGATAGGCGTATCAATACTGTGACAAATAATAGTGAAACCGGAGACGCATCGGCCGGCCGGGACGGCGTTCGAATCGCCTACACGCTATATCGAAACCGGGAAAGCGCCAAGCGGGTGGTGCTGGTTCATTCGCTGGCGATGGAACGGGGCTTCTGGCAGCCGGTCGGCGAGCGGCTGGCGGCCGATGCGCAAGTGCTGGTCTACGATTGCCGCGGCCATGGCGCCTCCGCCAAACCCGCCGGGCCTTACAGCGTGGAACAGTTCGCCGATGACCTTGCCGGCCTGCTGGATCATGTGGGCTGGAAGTCGGCGCTGGTAGCCGGCGCCTCCATGGGCGGTTGCGTGTCGCTCGCCTTTGCGGAGGCATACCCCGCGCGCACCGATGCGCTGGGGCTGCTGGACACCACCGCCTGCTACGGCGCCGAAGCGCCGAAGCAGTGGGCGGAGCGCGCCGAACGCGCGTTGACCAACGGCATGGCGGAACTGGTCGATTTCCAGAAGACCCGCTGGTTCGGCGACGCCTTCCGCGCAGCGCACCCGGACATCGTGGCGAACAGCGTAGCGGTGTTTCTCGCCAACGACGTGCCGGCCTACGCGGCGAGCTGCCGCATGCTGGGCGCGTGCGACCTGCGCGCAGCGCTGCCCTCGATCAAGGCGCCGACCGCCATCGTGGTCGGCGAAGAGGATTACGCCACCCCCATCGCGATGGCCGAGGCCATGCAGCGCGGCATTGCGGGATCCACACTTACGGTGCTGAAAGGCGCGCGCCACCTGACGCCGCTGGAGCAGCCGGAGAGGATCGCGGATGAACTGAAAGCCTTGCTTCTGCGGGTTGTCGTCGCGTAAGGAGCAAGGGGCGCATCACGGCGCATTGGCTGCGCCAGCGCGCGTCATGCGGCCAGATTCCTGAGCCAGTTCGCGGCGTCGAGAATGTGTACCGGCGCGCGGTATTCCTCCTGTTTCAGATCATGGACGATCTGCACCGCCTCAGCCTCCGAAAACTGACCGGCGAATCGCACCAGTGCGCGGTGCGGGACCTTGTCCGCCAGCTTGCATTCGATCAGGTGGGTCAGGCGGTTTTCGTCGCTGAGCGCGAAATCGACTTCGGCGCCGTCTTTGGTGCGGATGTAATGCAGGCCGATGTTCTTTCCCTGTGCGTCCTGCCGGAAATGGGCATGCTTGAGCAGCATCGCTGCCACGGCATTTTCGAAGCGCACGCCCGAGTCGCCGCGCACCAGCCCGGTGTCGAAGAAGTAGATCTTCGGGGTTTGCAGAATCGCGCGGGCGACATTGTGGTGCCAGGGCTGGACGGCGAAGACGATGTAAAGCGCCTGGAGGATGTCGAGATAACGCTTCAGCGTGGCCGGCGACACTGCAAGATCGCGGGCGATGGAGGCGAGCGACAGGGGCGAACCGACTCGCTCGCGCAACAGTTCCACGAACAGGCGCATGACGGTGATTTCATGAAGCCGGGAGAACTCGACCACGTCCTCGCGAATCAGATCGGTGAAGTGCTGGCGTCGCCAGCGCTCGGCGTCTTCCACGGTTCCAGCCAGACAGGGCTCGGGGAAGCCGCCACGTTCCATCAGCCGCGTCAGTGCCTGTTCGGGGGTGCCGCTTTGCTGCTCGCACCATTCGCGCACGGAAATCGGGTGCAGCCGGAAGGGCAGGTAGCGCCCGGCCAGGGAATCGCCGCTCTGCCGCCACGTCTCCATGCGTGCGCTGCCGGTTACCAGTAGCGCCTGCCCGGGCGGATGGCCATCGACCACGCCCTTGAGCCAACTCTTCCAGTGCGGCATCTTGTGAATCTCGTCCATGACCAGCATGCGGGTTCGCCCAGTCCAGGTCTGCCCTTGCAGGATTGCCCGATCGGCGGCGACATCCCAGTTGAGGTACTGAGCGGGTGAAAACTGATCCATCAGCTGCCGGCAAAGCGTCGTCTTACCGACCTGCCTTGGGCCGGTCAGCAAGACCATCTTGCGTTGCAGGTCGGCGGCGATGAGATCTTCGAGGTAGCGTTTCATTTCGACTATCTTATAGCATAATGATTAAAAGTCGCGACTATTATCCAATTCTATAATTAATGGTCGGATAAAATAGCCGGTACCACGCTATATCGCACTCGCCCGCGAAGACCAGACGGCCGATGCGATTCAAAGAAATAGACAAGACCGGCTTGCGGCACTGTGAATCATGGATGACACTCCATTCATGATCGAGGTGCTCTGGAGCGAGACCTTCGCGCGCTGGATCGACAGACTCAAATGAGCGAAAAATTCAAGCGCTGGGATGCAGCCGACTCGCTGAAAACCGAGGAAGACATGGCGCTTTACCTGGACGCCTGCCTGAACGAGGACACGGGCGACGGCCAGTTGATTCGCGCCGCCCTTAATGACATCGCGCGCTCGCGCGGCATGTCGCAACTGGCGCGCGACACTGGCCTCACGCGCGAAGGGCTGTACCGCGCGCTGTCGGAGAAGGGCAATCCCGAACTCACGACAGTGCTCAAGATCATCAAAGCGCTCGGAATGAAGCTGCATGCCGCGCCGTCGGCGGCGCCCAAGCCGCGAGTGGCTCGCAAGAAGACGTCTGCGGCCCGTGCCGTGGCCTGAGAGGCTGTGATTTTTTCAATTTTAGCAGTTGGCATTTGAGCACAGAGGTGATTCACTCCACTGCGGAATGAAATATGCGATAGGCATGAAATTACTCGCTACCGACCGTTTATTTGACGATTTCTCTGCTTTTTCTACCTT
>SHXF01000005.1 GCA_009693435.1 Betaproteobacteria bacterium
AGGTAGAAAAAGCAGAGAAATCGTCAAATAAACGGTCGGTAGCGAGTAATTTCATGCCTATCGCATATTTCATTCCGCAGTGGAGTGAATCACCTCTGTGCTCAAATGCCAACTGCTAAAATTGAAAAAATCACAGCCTCTCAGGCGTCGACTCGACAAGGTCCGCGCCTTGCGCAGCGAAGCGTTCCTTCATGGCAGGGTCGCGCAGGATGCGATTGATTTCCGCATTCAGCCTCGCCACCACCGGCGCCGGCGTGCCGGCCGGGGCAATGAACGCATACCAGACGGAAAAATCGTAGCCCGGATAACCGGACTCGGCGATGGTCGGGACGTCGGGCAACCCGGGAAAACGATGCTTGCTGGTCACCGCCAGCGCGCGGATGCGCCCGCCGCGCAGTTGCGGCAGGGTAGTCTGTACCGGATCGAACAACACCTGTATCTGTCCGGCAACCAGATCGATCATCGCCAGCGCATTGCCTTTGTACGGCACGTGCGTCATGGCGACGCTCACCGTGTGCTGGAACAGCGCGGCGGCAAGGTGGGCGGAGTTGCCGATGCCGGCAGAGCCGAAATTCAGACGGTCCGGATTGGCTTTCGCGTAGGCGACCAGTTCCTGCACGTTTTTCACCGGCAGCGACTGCGTCACGTCCAGCACGAAGGGCGTGGTGCCGGGGCAGGCCACATAGGCGAAATCCTTGATCGGATCGTAGCCGAGGTTCTTGTACTGATGCGGCGCGAGCACCAGCGGCGAGGTGCCGGAGATGCCGATGGTGTAGCCGTCCGGCGCGGATTTGGCGATCGCCTGATGCGCGATCACGCCGGTGGCGCCGGTGCGATTCTCGGCAACGATGGGCTGTCCCAGCGTCGCTTGCATCTTTTCGGCAAAGGCCCGCCCCAGCAGGTCGACCGAGCCGCCTGCCGGGTAGGGCACCAGCATTTTCAGCGGGCGTGTCGGGAAAGTCTGGGCCAGGCCCGGAATCGGCAGAACGATGGTGACGGCGAGCAGTAGGGCGGCGAGCAGTGCGCGCCGATGGCGGATTGTCACGATGGGTCTCCTTGCAGACGGTTCAGCCCGCCAACGGCGGCCATGTTACTGCAAAGGTCTGTGACCCCAATAATGCAAAGGGCTGTGATCCCAATACTGCAAAGGGCTGTAGCCCCGAACCCGGTCCGCTGCTGTGGCGCCGCCTTCAGAAATTACCGCCGCGCGCGAGCGACAGCGGCGGTTCGTCCATCAAGGCAATCTGCTCCCGCAATTCCAGTATCCGGTCTTGCCAGTAACGCTGGGTGTTGAACCAGGGGAAGGCGGCGGGGAAGGCGGGATCGTCCCAGCGCCGCGCCAACCACGCCGAATAATGCACCAGCCGCAAGGTGCGCAGCGCCTCGACCAGATACAGTTCGCGTGGGTCGAAATCGCTGAAATCCTCGTAACCCGCCAGCAGATCGGCTAGTTGCAGGGACATGGCGTCGCGGTCGCCGGAAAGCAGCATCCACAAATCCTGTATGGCCGGTCCCATGCGGCTGTCGTCGAAATCGACGAAATGCGGGCCGCTGGTTTCGCCGCCTTCGGTCCACAGCACATTGCCGGTGTGGCAGTCTCCGTGGAGTCGCAGCAGGGTAACGTCACCGGCGCGATCATAGCAATGCCGCGCGCCGTCGATTGCCATGGTCATCGCGCTCTTCCACGCGTCGCGCAAGTCCGCCGGAACGAACTTGCGCGCGAGCAGCCAGTTGCGCGGCTCGACGCCGAAGGTGTCGATGTCGATGGCCGGGCGCACCCGGTAGGGCGCCACCATGCCCACGGCGTGGATGCGGCCTATGAAACGGCCCAGCCACTCGAGCGTGTCGCGGTCCTCCAGTTCCGGCGCGCGGCCGCCGCGGCGCGGGAATATGGCGAATCGGTAGTCCTCGAATTCGTGCAGCGAACTGCCCGCGTCGTTTTCCAGCGCGGCGACGACGGGAATCTCGTGCTCGTCGAGTTGCTGCACGAAGGCGTGATCTTCAAGGATCTGCGCATCGGTCCAGCGTCCCGGACGGTAGAATTTCGCCACCACCGGCGGCCCGTCCTCCAGCCACACCTGGTAGACGCGGTTTTCGTAGCTGTTGAGGGAAAGCAGACGGCCATCGCCACGCCAACCCTGGCTGTCCAGGGCGTCGAGGACGCGATCAGGTGTGAGGTCCGCATACGGCGCGGAAGTGCTGGCAGCGGATCGCATGCGCCATTGTACGGGCTGGCGCGGATACTCTCAGGAATGCGTGGTGTGGCGACGCAAGCGCGCAATGCTCCTGCCCGAGGACAACGCAAACAGCGCATAGCGATTACGGGTCCGGGAGGCAAACAGGAAAGGAGCGCGCAACGGAGCGCGCCCCCGCCTGCAACGACTGGTCAGGCTTTCGCGACCTTGGGAATGAAGCGCAGCGCGATGCCGTTGTTGCAATAGCGCAATCCCGTCGGCGCCGGGCCGTCGTCGAAAACGTGGCCGTGGTGCCCGCCGCAGCGCGCGCAGTGATACTCGGTGCGCGGCAGGATCAGCTTGAAGTCCCTGCTGGTCTTTACGCTGTCGGGGATGGTGGTGAAGTAGCTCGGCCAGCCGGTTCCCGAATCGAACTTCATCGCCGAGGTGAACAGGGGCAAACTGCACCCGGCGCAGGCGTAGACGCCGGGCCGTTTCTCGTTGTTCAACGGGCTGGTCCCCGCGCGCTCGGTGCCCTCGTGGCGCAGCACGTCGTAAGCCGCCGGCGAGAGCCGCTTCTTCCACTCCGCGTTTGCCAGCTTGAGCGGCTCGTTGCTGGTCGCCACTTCGGCGCCGTCGGCGAGCAGCGTCTTCCAGTTCTTCTGCAGATCTTCCACTACGGATGCTCCTTTTTTGGCGGAGGACGACTGGGCGTGTCCATGCCCCCCGAAACTTGCAGCAACTACGCCTAGTGCTGCCGGCAGAGCTTTTAGCAGTGTGCGTCGTTCCATGCTTGTGTCCTCCAGTAAGGCTATTGTACTTTGTACCCGACGTACCGAATGTACCGAAGCCGCCGGACTCCGGCTTGGAGCCCCGATGACTGATAAGTCGGACGAGGGCCCGGATCCCTTACACCGCAATCCAATGGCAAGGACGCCATTATCGGTCATATCCGCCCCGGCGGCGCTGCAGGGTGCGATGCGCGAACGCGGTCCGCTCGGGTATCTGCGTCGTGGTAAATTGCGGGGCCGAAACAGCCTCCTCAAGCGCATGATCGCCACTGCCGACTGCCTCGTAGAAGTCGAAGACCTGCATTTCAGCTATGCGGGACGTCCCGTCTTCAACGGCCTCAATCTGCGCATCGAGCGCGGCAAGGTCGTCGCGATACTCGGACCCAGCGGCAGCGGCAAGTCGACCCTGTTGCGCCTGATCGGCGGACAGGCGCAGCCCGCCCGAGGCGCCGTCAAGGTAGCCGGGCAGGTGGTGCATGAACTCGGCAACGATGCCCTTTACGCGCTGCGCCGCAAGATGGGAATGATGTTTCAGGCCGGCGGCCTGTTTTCCGATCTGAGCGTGTACGAAAATATCGCTTTCCAGATGCGCGAGCATACCCGCCTGCCCGAGGCCATCATTCGCCGGCTGGTGCTGATGAAGCTGCAGTCCGTGGGCCTGCGCGGGACGCACCAACTGGCGACATCGGAGTTGTCGGGCGGCATGGCGCGCCGCGTGGCGCTCGCGCGTGCCATCGCCATGGACCCGGTTCTGGCCATGTATGACGAGCCTTTTGCCGGACTGGATCCGATCTCCATCAACGTGATTGCAGGATTGATCCGGGTGCTGAACGATGCGCTCGGCAGCACTTCCATCGTGGTGAGTTATGACGTGGGCGAATCGATGAAGGTCGTCGACTACGTCTACGTGCTTGGCAACGGCGTGCTGGCCGGCGAGGGCACGCCGCAACAGATGGCTGCCTCCCCCGACCCCTATCTGCGGCAGTTTTTCGATGCCCTGCCGGACGGGCCGATAGAATTTCACTATCCGGCCAGGCCGATCGGCGCCGAACTCGGCGTTTAGGCGGGTTCGGTTCTTCCCGCGGCGCGCTTCAGCGCGGCCTTGACTCCCGGCATCACCGCCTCGGCGAACAGTTCGACGTTCGCCATCACATCGGCGCGGGCAACGCCGCCGCAGTCCACGAAGCACATCAGCCGGTCGAATCCGCCCAGGTCCTCATGGGCCTTCAGGGTCTTCTCGATGATCTCACCGGGGTCACCGCAGAAATCCGGCTCGCGCACTGCGGCGGATCCCGGCGCACCGATGCGGTCGTACAGCACCTTAACGCCCTGGGTCAGTATCTTGCGCTCGGTGAGCGCCTTGGTGAAGGCACGATAGTTGTCGCGGTAGGGATGCCAGAAATCGCGGGCCTGCTGGCTGTCCTTGCGGACGTGCACGTAGGCGAGCGCGGCGACGCTCATGTGGGCGGGGTCGTGACCGGCCGCGCGATAGGCCTCGCGGTAAGCGGTAGCCAGCGGTTTCATGTCCGCGTAGCGACCGACCACGGTCATCAGCATCAGTTTGTGCCCGGCGTGGCCGGCGCTCACTGCCGTCTGTACTGTGGCAGCGGTGGCGCGGTTGATCGGTATGCCGCGACCGCTGAAGGTTCTCGGCTGCAGGCGCGATTCATGTATGGCGGTCCTGAATCGTCCCGCCCAGTCTATATCGTCCTCGTTCCATAACCGCTCGAGCAGCTCGAGATTCTCTTTCGATATATCCGCGCTCGTCGATGGAATCTTGCCGAACAGCTTGAACGTATGCTCGGTGAATCCGGAACCGAAGCCGATTTCCGCGCGACCGTTGCTGAGCAGGTCCAGGGTGGCGAAATCCTCCGCCAGGCGAACCGGGTCGTTGGTGGGCAGCAGGCTCACCGCCGTTCCCAGGGTGATGCGCCGGGTGCGGCTCGCGATGGCGGCAAGGACCATCTGCGGCGAGGACACGATGTAATCGCTGCAGTGATGCTCGCCTATCCAGAAAGCGTCGTAGCCCCATTCCTCGCTGCGCACGCCCAACTCCACCCACATCTGGAAACGCTCCGCCTGGGTTTCGTTGTAGCGTTGCGTGTGCGGGTCGGGCAGATGGTCGCCCAGGGAAAGCACATCGAATTTCATTGGGTGTTCTCCAAAGTGATGGCCGCGCCCGTACAAAAGGGGGCTCGCTTCGAATCCGAAACCTGTCCCAGGGGGCGCTACGGCGTCCGCGCCGGCCGGGCGCGCAGAACGGGGACCAATTTTAACAGCGGTGAAAAGCGACACCGGTCGGTTCACATTGGGAGGCGGCGAGGGGAGCGGCAACCGTGCGCATCGACCGCTGAGGACGGCGTCATCCTCCCACTGCGTGCCTTTCGCTCCGCCCGGAAAAACAAACCCGGGCGCGGATGCGACCCCGAAACGGCAGTCCCCGGTCGCTGTATGCAATAATGATTGCACGGATTGCGCTAGATTGCGCACTTCCGTTCGGCGGACCATCGCGCCCGCCGCTACTCACCCAGGACTCGACGCGCAAGCGCATCCCATGAAAATTCCGAAACGACTTGAATCGCTGGTGCATGCCGGTCTGGTGGATAGCGTGGTCCGCCAGTTGATGAGCGGCAAGGAGGCGATGATTTACGTGGTGCGCTGCGGCGTGGAGGTGCGCTGCGCGAAAGTCTACAAGGAGGCCAACAAGCGCGCCTTCCGGCAAAGCGTCGATTACACCGAGGGCCGCAAGGTGAAGAACAGCCGGCGCGCGCGCGCCATGGAAAAAGGATCGCGCTATGGCCGCAAGGAACAGGAGGCGGCATGGCAAAGCGCCGAGGTCGATGCGCTGTACCGTCTGGCCGGGGCGGGCGTGCGTGTGCCGCATCCGTATAATTTTCTCGACGGCGTGCTGTTGATGGAACTGGTGACCGACAGCGACGGCAATGCCGCGCCGCGGCTGAACGACCTGATGCGCACCGCGGAGCAGGCGCGCGCGCAGCACGGCTTTCTCATGCGCCAGGTGGTGCGCATGCTGTGCGCCGGCATCGTCCACGGCGATCTGTCCGAATACAATGTGCTGGTCGGCAGCGACGGGCCGGTCATCATCGACCTTCCCCAGGCGGTGGATGCCGCCGGCAACAACCACGCACCGGCGATGCTGGAACGGGACGTGAATAACCTCGCAACCTACTTCGGACAATTCGCGCCGGAACTGCTCGAGACCGACTACGGGCCGGAAATCTGGGCGTTGTACCAGGGTGGCCTGCTTACGCCCGAGAGTGAACTGACCGGCCGTTTCGAGCGCGACGAAGGCCCGGTCGATGTGGACGGTGTAATGCGAGAAGTGGACGACGCCCTGCAGCAGGAGGCTGCAAGGCAGCGCTACAAGCAGGAGATGGGGCAATAGTTTTCAGAGGGCGTAACGCGCCCGGTCAAGGAGTCGACATGCACTACCCGATATGGTTGTCGCTGGTTGCTGCCGCGCTGGCGGGCACAGTGTTGCCGGCGGCGGCACAAACGCAAAATCGCGTGATCGTGGGTTATCCCCCGGGCGGGGCTTTGAATACGGTTGCACGGTTGCTCGCGGACAAGTTGTCGGATGCGACCGGCCGTGCTTTTGTGGTCGAGAACCGTGCCGGTGCCGCCGGGACCATAGGTGCGGCTGCGCTGAAGGGTGCTCCCGCGGACGGCTCCACGCTTTTTTTCGGCCCCGATTCCAATGTAAGTGTCTATCCGCATACCGTTAAGAAACCCGTGTACACGCCGCTCACCGATTTCGTTGCGATTGCACACGGCGGCGATTACCGGATCGCGCTGGCGGTGCACAACTCGGTTCCGGCCAACGACTTGCGCACTTTCATCGCGTACACCAGGGCACAACCGGGCGCGACCGGTTACGGCACCGCGGGCGCGGGCACCAACCTGCATTTCTACGGCGTGCTGATAGGGCAGGTGACCGGGGCCAACATCAACCACGTTCCGTACCGCGGCACCGGCCCCGCGATAGTCGATCTGGTTGCAGGGCATCTGCCCGCCACGGTCCTGCCGATAGGTTCGATGATGCCCCACTACAAGGCGGGCAAGATCCGGTTCCTGGGACAGACAGGCGACAACCGTCCGTCGAACGTGCCGGACGTGCCCACGTTCAAGGAACTGGGCTATCCCTCGCTTGCGTTCTCCGGGTGGTACGGCATGTTTGCGCCCGCCGGGACACCGGTGGATGTGATCAACCGCTATAACGACGTTATCGTCAAGGCATTCCGCACCGCGGAGCTGAAGGAGCGGATGCAAGGCTACGAGCTTGAAATCCGCGAAATGTCCGCGGCGGAGTTTCAGACCTTCGTCAAGGCCGATACCGAGCGCTGGGGACCCATCATCCGCAATTCGGGGTTTACTGCCAGCAGCGAGTGAGAGGGCTTCGACAGGCTCAGCCCGAACGGTGTCGCGTAATGGGAAAGATCGAAATCCGTTCGTCCTGAACCTGTCGAAGGACTGCGTGCTTCGACAGGCTCAGCCCGAACGTATTTATCAATTCTGATATATTCTGTATTACCGCAGTTCGCGTACTGCACCCGGGTTATGGATTGCACGCCAGACCCGTTCGGCCGTGGCCGGCATCGGCAGGTCGGTGATGCCCCACGGCGAGAGCGCGTCCAGGATGGCGTGGATTATCGCCGGCGGGGCGCCTACGTTGCCGGCTTCGCTGCCGCCCTTGACGCCCAGCAGGTTGGTCTTGGTCGGCACCGCGTGCACTTCGGCGCGCATGTGCGGCAGGTCATCGGCGCGCGGCATGCCGTAGTCGAGGAACGAGCCGGTGAGCAGCTGGCCCGTTTCACGCTCGTACACCACCTCTTCGAACAACGCCTGGCCGAGTCCCTGCGCGACCGAGCCGTGCAGCTGGCCTTCCAGCGTCAGTGGATTGACCACTGTGCCGACATCATCGGCCGCCGAGAGTGCCACCACCTTGACCGCGCCGGTTTCCGGATCGACCTCGACTTCGCAGATCATGCAGCCGTTGGGAAACGTGTTGGGACCGGGATGCGTGCCTACGCCATCCAGTCCTATGCCTAATGCAGGCGGCAACCCTATTCCCTGGAAGGATTTCTTCGCGACCTCGGCAAATCCCAGGCTGCGGTCGGTGCCCTTCACCGTGAATCGGCCGCGCACGAATTCGATGTCGGAGTCGGCCGCCTCCAGCATCCATCCGGCGATGCGTTTGCCTTTCGCGATCACTACGTCGGCGGCCAGTTTCAGGGCCGATCCGCCGGCATTCATGCTGCGCTGGGCGAAGGTGCCGCGACCGTAGAGCAGCTTGTCGGTGTCGCCCTGGAAAATGCGCACGCCGGACAAGGGCACGCCCAGCCAGTCCGATGCCATCTGGGCGAACATGGTCTCGTGGCCCTGCCCGGTGGACAAGGTGCCGGCGTGGAGCGCGACGCTGCCATCCTGAGCCACGCGGATCTCCATGCGTTCGGACTGGCTGCCGGCGCGCTGGCAATGCATGGCCAATCCGATGCCGCGACGCAGCCCGCGCTGCTCGCTGGCAGCCCGCCGGAGGGGAAAGCCGTTCCAGTCGGCAAGCTGCAACGCCTTGTCGAGCACCTGCTCGAATTCGCCGGAGTCGAATAGATAGCCGCCCGGTGTCCTGTAGGGCATGGCCGATGCCGGGATGAGGTTGCGGCGGCGAATCGCCACGGCATCGATACCCATTTCGTGCGCCGCCTTGTCGATGAGGCGCTCGATGACGAACGTCGCTTCCGGCTTGGCCGTGCCGCGATACGGCCCGATGACGCTGGTGTTGGTGAAGGCGGCACGCACGCGCGCATGGATGAGCGGAATATCGTAGGTGTTGGTGTAGCTGACGGCGGCATTGAGCGGCGCCACGCCCGCCGAGTAGCCGAGGTAGGCGCCCAGATCGATGGTCACCGAGGTGCGCAGCGCCAGCACCCGTCCATCGGCATTCAGTGCGATCTCCGCCTCGGTGAGCTGATGGCGGCCGTGCATGTCCGCGGCGAGGCTTTCGCTGCGGTCCGCCGTCCATTTCACCGGACGGTCCAGCCGGCTCGCCGCCCACAACACCAGCGCTTCCTCGGGATAGATCTGGCTTTTCATGCCGAATCCGCCGCCGACATCCGGCGCCAGCACGCGCAGGCTCTGTTCGGGGATGCCGAGAACGGCGCACAGGATTTCCCGCACCTGATAGGGCGATTGCGTGGCCGAGCACAGCGTGTAGCGGCCGTCGTGTGCATCGCGCCAGGCAAGCGCGCTGCGCGGCTCGATGGCGTTGGCCGAGGCGCGCGGATACTGGATGAAGAGCCGCGTGACGTGCGCCGCTCGCGCGAATTGCGCGTCGACCGCCTTGCCATCGCCGCGCTCCAGTTCGAAGCTTGCGTTGCTGCCGGCGGCATCCCAGACGAGCGGCGCGCCGGGTTCGAGCGCGTCGGCCAGGGTGACGGCCTGCAGGGGATCGTAATCGATGGCAATCAGTTCGCCCGCGTCCCGCGCCTGTGCTGCCGTCTCCGCGACGACGAGTGCGATGGCGTCTCCGACGTGCCTCGCTTTGTCGATAGCAAGTATCGGTTGCAGTGGACGATAGAAACGGCTGCCAGCGGGCAGCGCGGGAAATGCTTCGCACGGCAGGCTGCCTATGCCCTGCAGGACGAGGTCGGCGCCGGTGAAGATTGCCAGCACGCCGGGCGCGGCGAGCGCGGCGCGTTTGTCGATCGCGGTGATGCGCGCATGGGCGTGAGGCGAGCGCACCACGTGGGCGCAGGCGCACCGGGCTGGCTGCATGTCATCGACGAAACGGCCGCGTCCGGTGAGGAAGCGCGCATCTTCCAGGCGCCGCACCGGCGCGCCGATTCCGGTTGCGCCCTCCGGCGCGATCTTGTCTGCCACTGGCTCAATCATCGGGACTGCGTTCCTTTCCACGGGGAGCGACTATTGTTCCGCGGGGCGCGCCGGCATCGAGCCGTCTCCGTGCCGTATCAGGCCGCCGGGTCCGATCGGGTGGGCGACGCGCCAGACCCGGGTTACCGCAAGTCAGGCACCGGTCTTCAGCGTGCGCTCGATCAATTTCTGCAGGTCGACGGCGACTACCGGCTTGGTCAGGTACCCGGAGATACCCAATACCGTGGCCTCGCTCCATATTTCATCGTCACCGTGACCGGTAAGCAATATCACCGGGATGTGCGCGGTTTTCTCGTCGCCGCGTATCGCCCTGAGCAGTTCAATACCGTTCAAGTAGGGCATGTTCACATCGCAGACGACGAGCTGGAAGGCGTCCTCGAGCAATGCGCGGATCGCCTCCGTCGCGTCGGCCGCCGCAAGCACCGAATGACCGTGCATGGACAGATGCAGGCGCAGCAGTTCGCGCAGCGAAACGTCGTCGTCGACAACCAGGATTCGGGCCATGTGCTTTTTTCCAAAGGGCGATGGTAGATCTTCCGCGCGCTACTTGTCGATGCCCGCTGGGCACGTCGCCCGATGATGCGGCTGAAAAGCAACACCCTGCGTTGTCAGTGGCCCGCCCCCCGTAGCTGCGCCGGTTACCGAAGCGCCGCCGCTGCAGCCGCAAGCCGTTCGCGCACCAGCTTGATGTGGCTGCGCAGCGCGTACAACTCGTCGGTGTAGGAAAGCGGCACCGATATACCCTCGGCCTTCTCGTCCAGGCGGTTCAGTTTTTCCAGCAGCGCCGCCTGCGGTTCCGCGTTGCCGCTCAAGGCATCCTCGATATCGCGCAACTGCCGGTACCAGCGGAAAATGCGCGAGCGGATGCGAAAGTCATACAGCGGCGGGACGACGCGCGATAGCGGGATGAGCACGGCAATGATGGAGACCAGTGCGACCCACATGCGGTCAATCAGGTTGGCCAGCCAGAAGGGCAGGTAGCGTTGCAGGAAGGGCGGCCCGGTGCGGTAGTAGCGCTCGGCCTCCCTGGCGAGCGGCAACTCGGTGTTCTGTCCCGAGGGGAACTGCCCGGCGCGGGCAATCCAGCCAGTGCCGCCATGTATGGTCTGCGCGGCCTGGACGAACAGTTGCTGCAGCGCCGGGTGGGTGCGCTCGCGCAAGATCAGGGCAGTCGTGGTGGCGACCAGGGGCATGTCGTGTGCCGGCTGGTCGCGGCCGAGGTCGATCACGCCGCGCGGCAGCACCACCGGCCTGAGATAGGGCATGCGCCTGGCGTACGCCTCGGCCTGCGCAAACTCGAATAGCCGGATTCCGGGTGTCAGGAGCAGCATCTGCACCAGCGACGCCTCGGGCGTAGCGGCAAGCAGAATGGCGTCCAGGTTGCCCTCCAGCAGTCCCATCACCGCGGGCGTGGACTCCAGGCGTGTGCGTTCCATGCTTTCGCGTTCGATGCCATTGGCGTGCAGCACCTTGCCGAACAGTCCCGACGTGCCGCTGCCGCGCGCGCCCACGTTCACGCGCCATCCCTTCAACTGGCCCAATTGCGACAGCACGCCGCGAGGCAGTTTCTTCGCCGATTTCTCGCGGTAGAACAGCCATAGTGGTTCGAGCGACATGCTGCCCAGCGATACCAGCGGCACGCCGCCCGCCTCCTCATCGGATGCGCGCAGGGCATCGCTCGACCCGCCCCGCACGAAACCCAGATCCACTTGCTGGAGAGGATCGCGCAGCAGGCGCCGGTTCTCCGATGAGCCGGCCGTCTGCTTGAGCACTACCTCGATGCCGTAGGGTTTGAGGGCAGCGGCATAGCGCGCGCCAAACGCGGCGTAATCGCCACCCGCGGGACCGGTTGCCATCACGACGCGGCGCGGTGGCGTCGGTTCCAGCAGGAAGTACGCCGCGACCAGCGACACCATGACCAGCGCCGCGAACGGACCGGCGGTGATGGCCAGATCACGGGCGGATATCAGGGTGTTGCGCAGGACGCGGGACATGTGCAGGAGGATAACTTAATCGGGCGGCGCGGCTGTCCGTCAACTGCGATGGGACGGCGGCAGAGTTCGTTCAATCCGCTACATTCATTGAATTGATGTTGACCAAGTGGCTTCAATACGGACTTCTACGGGTTATTCTGTTTTCATAAATAGAATAATTGAACGCGGCAAACCGGATCAACGCAGCCCTTCGGCAAGCCCGCGTGTTAGCTCTCTTGCCGGTATCGCCCTGCACCCGCTGGCGTTTTGTCCGGACCAGAGCGGCGAAAAATCACCGCTACTCAGGGCCTCGGCGCACGCGCGCAGCGGCGCGATCGCGGCAGTCGCGAGTGGAAAGACGGGAGCGATCGCATTGACGGGCCCGAGTTCCCGCATGACGCGGTTCACTATGCCGCGTGCCGGTCGGCCGGTGAACAGGTTGGTGAGCGCGGTATGGCGCGCGGCGTCGCTCTGCAGTGCGGCGCGATGCACCGCGCTGATGGTGGATTCGTGGCAGAGCAGATAGGCCGTGCCGATCTGCACGCCGGCCGCGCCCAGCGCCATGGCCGCAGCTACGCCTTGCGCGTCGGCAATCCCGCCCGCGGCAATGACCGGCAACCCGACTGCCTTCACCATCTGGGGCAGCAAGGCGAAGCTGCCGACCTGGGTGCTCAAATCCTCGGAGAGAAAAATGCCGCGATGTCCCCCTGCTTCCACGCCCTGGGCGATGATGGCGTCGACGCCGCGTGCTTCCAGCCAGCGCGCTTCCTCCAGCGTGGTGGCCGATGCCAGTATCTTCGAACCCCAACTCCGAACTCGAGCGAGTAACGCGGCATCCGGCAGTCCGAAATGAAAACTCACAACAGCGGGCCGGACCGTTTCCAGCACATCGGCGGCAGCGGCGCTGAACGGCGCGCGACCCGGTCCAGCCGTGATGCCCGCGGGATCGATGTCGAACTCGCGGTAATAGGGCGCGAGTGCGGCGCGCCAGGCGGCTTCGCGCTGCGCGTCCGGCCGTGGGTCTTGGTGGCAGAAGAAATTCACGTTGAAGGGCCGGTCCGTTCGCTCGCGAATAAGCGTGAGTTCGGCGCGCATCGCCTCCAGGCTCAGCATGGCGCAGGGCAGCGAACCCAGTCCCCCAGCGTTGGAAACGGCGGCCGCCATTGCGCCGGCCTGCGCGCCCGCCATGGGCGCCTGGATGAGGGGGAATTCGGTGCCGAGCAGGGAGGACGGGGTGGTCATGGGTTCTCCGATTCGAGGATTGGTACCATTATCCTCGCTTGAGGAATGTGGCGAGACCCCATCCCGCGGCAGCGCGCCAAACGGCGGTGCCCAGCCGCAGCGAAGCACTCGCACGCCGCGCCGCATGACGCAAAGACGTGGTTTTTCTTGCGTTCGAGTGCCTCGCGGTCGAGGGCCTTTGACAACGGGCGGACCGGCTGGCAACCTTGAAGCCTTTGAACGTCGGGGGATTCCGTCATGACCGCCACAGCCGCGCGCACCTTCGAAGTGAATGGCCTCCACCACTATGCCTACAAGTGCAAGGATCCGCTTGCCACGCGGCACTTCTACGAGGAAGTGCTCGGCATGCCGCTGGAGCATATCGTGCGCGCCAGCCACACGCCGAGTACCGGAGGCGATCCGGTGCATTTCTTCCATATGTTCTTTCGCATGATGGACGGCAGCTATATTGCATTTTTCGATCTGGGCGACGACGAGGCGTCGGAGCCTTCGCCCAACACGGCGGCGTGGATCAATCACATTGCGCTGGAAGTCGCGGACGAGGCAGCTCTGAAGCGGGCCCGCGAAGCGTTGGAGAGCAATGGATTCCCGGTGGTCGGGCCGCTCAACCACGGGTTCGTCAAGTCGATTTATTTCTTCGACCCCAACGGCATCCGCATGGAATTCACCATACGCACGCCGGGCGGGGAAGTGCCGGGCCAGAGTTACGGCGGCGAGAAGACGGCTGCGGCGGAATTCGACAAGTGGATAAAGGAGCGCTCCCGGGCAAAGGAATTCGCGAAGACCTGGGAACTGCACCCGGTCTACTGAGCACGCATCCGCTCGTACCCCATCTTTGCGCCGCCACCGCGAGGTGCTTTCCATTTTGCAATCGATGGCCATCGTTGCGCGCTGATCCAGGCCATTCCAGCACCGGCAAAGCCTGCTTATCCCGGGGAGTCACATGAGAAAGGTCATTCTTCCCTCCGGTGTGGCGGTGCCGGCTTTCGGCATGGGTACCTGGGAGATGGGAAACCGGGCGTCGGCGCGCAGCGAGGAGTTGGCGACGTTGCGCCTCGGGCTCGAACTGGGCGCTACGTTGATCGATACCGCCGAGATGTACGGCGAGGGCCTGGCGGAGGAACTGGTAGGCGAGGCTATCGCGGGGCGGCGCGACGAAGCCTTTCTTGTCAGCAAGGTCTACCCCCACAACGCCACGCGCCGCGGCGCGATAGCGGCGTGCGAGCGCAGCCTGCACCGGTTGCGCACCGACCGGCTCGACCTGTATCTGCTGCACTGGCGCGGCGAGGTCCCGCTGGCAGAAACCTTTGAAGCTTTCGACGAATTGCAGCGGGCGGGAAAAATCCGCCACTACGGCGTGAGCAATTTCGATGTGGGCGACATGCGCGAGGCGATGGCGCTACGACGGGGGCAGGCGGTCCAGACCAATCAAGTGCTCTACAACCTGACCCGGCGCGGCATCGAATGGGCGCTCTTGCCCTGGCAGCGCGAACGGCGCATTCCGGTGATGGCCTATTCGCCCATCGAACAGGGTCGCCTGCCTGGCAAGCGGCGCCTGGTCGCGTTCGCCCGCGACTGCGGTATGACGCCGGCGCAGGTTGCGCTGGCCTGGCTGCTGGCGAAGCTGGACGTCATCGTCATTCCCAAGACGAGCAGCCGTTTGCGGCTGAAAGAGAATCTGGGCGCGCTGGAGCATGCGCTCTCCGAGGAGCAGCTCATCGAACTGGACAGGATGTTTCCGCCGCCCGGCGGTCCGGGGCCACTGGAAATGCTCTAGCACGCCAGCCTGTTTCCGAAGGGATGAATGAAGGCCATGCGTAGCGGATTGCGGCTTCTCTGCTTGTTGGCGCTGCTTGCGGCGGGCGCGCCCGCGTGGTCGCAGGGCGCGCCGCGATTGCCTTTCGAGTGGATAGACGTGCACGTGCACCCGGTTGCCGGGCGCGGCGGTGCAGCGGACGTCTTCAGTTCGGTCAGTGCCGCAGCGGAGGCAAT
This sequence comes from Betaproteobacteria bacterium, assembly GCA_009693435.1. Next base: position 15,082 of record SHXF01000005.1, read on the forward strand.
GGCGCAGTCGGGCATCGCAAGAATGATCGTCATGCCGCCGCCGATGACTGCCGCGGTCCCGTACCCCTTCGACATGGAGGAACTGCGCGACGCGATACGGGAACGTGGTTCGCGATTCGCCTTTCTCGCAGGCGGGGGCAGCCTCAATGCCATGATTCAGGGCGCGGCCGGGGTCGAGACGGTGAGCGCCGAACTGCGCGAGCGCTTCGAGCGGCGCGCGATGGAGATCCTCGGTGCCGGCGCCCTGGGCTTTGGCGAAATCACCGCGCACCATCTGTCGCTGCAGCCGGGCCATCCCTATGAGCGCGTGGCCGCGGACCATCCGCTGCTGCGGCTGCTGGCCGACATCACGGCGCGCCATGATGCGGTGATCGAACTGCATTTCGACGTGGTCGCCGAAGACATGGCGATGCCGGCGGGGCTGGCCGGTCCGCCCAATCCCGAGCGACTCGCCGCCAACCTGCCGGAACTGGAACGCCTGCTCGCGCACAACCGCGGCGCGCGCATCGTCTGGGCGCACGCGGGTTCGGATATCCTGGGCCATTGGACGATCGAACTCAGCCGCAGGCTGCTCAAGGACCATCCCAACCTGTACATGAGCCTGCGCATGGCGCCGGGACGCCAGCCGCAGAACCACCCCCTGACGCCAATGGGGGAAGTCAAGCCGCCGTGGCTGGCGTTGCTGGGAGAATTTCCCGAGCGCTTCGTGATCGGCGGCGACCAGTTCTTCGTTCCGCCCGGTACGCGCGGCGGCCCTGCCGCGACATTCGCGCAGCGGGCTTCGATCATGCGCGAGCGCACCCGCCGGTTTCTCGCGGTGCTGCCCGGGCCGCTGGCGCGCCGCATAGGCTACGAGAACCCCATGCGGATTTACCGGATCAAGGATTGAGCCGGTCTGCAGCCTTGCGAGGGCACTACGTCTGCGCCCGGATCCGGTTGCGCTGCGTGCATGCTTGCGTCGTTCCTGCCCTGCGATAATTTCCGACTTTTATCCGTACAAGTCGCCATTTGGCGGGTGTTTCCGGGGAGATATATTCCCAAAAATCGTATAGCGCAAGGCGGACGCTAGTGGCTTTCCGAAGTGATGACCTTCTCTATGCGCCGGTCGGGAACCAGCCAGACCAAGGCAACCAGCGCGTACAGCGCGCAGGAGATCAGCGGGTAAGCCAGCGCGACCGGGATGGACACGAGGTAGATCGCAAGTGAGATCTTGCCCTTGATGTCGCGACCCAGCGCCCTGGCGATCAGCGATTCCTTCCCGTGGTGGGCGACCAGTGTCATCGCCAGTATGCTGTAGGCGAATCCCGCGCACAGCAGCACCACCCCGTACAGTGCCACCGGCAGCGCCGCAAAATGGTTTTCTCCCATCCAGCCGGTGACGAACGGCACCAGCGACAGCCAGAACAAGAGGTGTACGTTCGCCCACAGGATGGGGCCGCTGACGTGCTTCACCGCCTGCAGCAGGTGATGGTGGTTGTTCCAGTAGATGGCGACAAAAATGAAGCTGAGCACGTAGCTCAGGAAAACCGGCAGCAGCGGCAGCAGCGCCGCCGCGTCCGCGCCGTGCGGCACCTTCAGCTCGAGCACCATGATGGTGATGATGATGGCGATCACGCCGTCGCTGAATGCTTCCAGCCGTCCCTTGTGCATCAGTCGTCCTTGTAAGTCGGGTAGGTGCCGGATTCGGGCGATGCGGTTCCGGCTTCGAGTTCGCAAGGCACCTGCTCGGGCCCGGGCGCGAGGAAATGCACATTGCTGGTGTGGTGCCACATGCGTTGGTTGAAGCTGCCGATGCGCTGGCTGCGGATGATGACCGCGGCAGTGCGCGAATCGCCGACATATTCCGCGTGCGGCAATCCCGGCGGGACCACGTCGACGAAGCCCGGTTCCACCATGTAGCTGCCGGCCTCGCTGAACTGCGCCACCGCGCCGGGGGGCGCATCCACGTCCAGGTGATAGCGGACCACGCGCTCGGAGCCGTAGATCACGCCGTACGCCGTCCAGGTATGCGCGTGGTCGTGCACCGGCGTGACGCCGCCCGGCGCCTTGACCAGCGCATTGATGACGAATCCGTACTGCGGGTCTTCGTAGAGCAGCATGTTGGTGTACATGCCGTCGGGTTTGCGGGTGATGTCCCACGCTGCGGCGCGTTCGCGCAGCTCCGGATCGTCGAGCAGCATCGGCACCAGGGTGCTGACTTTGCGCCAGCGCGCTTCGTCGCTCATGTCGGACTGCCACAGCGCGTGCATCGCGGGCACGAAGCGCTCGAAACAGGCAAGCGGCGGAATGCGGTTTATATCCATGGCGGGTGAGTCCTATGAGTCCTATGAGTCCTTTGAGTCCTATGAGTCCTTGGGGCAGCGTGGCGCTTCAGGCGCGCCGGGTTGGATGCGGCAATTATCGTAGCAAATGTCCGATCGAATTGGCGTAATAGCGCAGCAGGGCAAGTTCAGCTTCATTGGCCGCGTACAGGCCGTCCTGCTCATTCACAATGCGGCGCTCGGTGAGCATGCGCAGGCCCGCGCCGATGGCGTAGTCGCGGTCGCGCCGCGGCACGTAGACATGCGCGCCGCGCGCTTCCAGTTTTTCTATCAGCGCCTCCACTTCGACTTTCAGTTCCAGTTCCGACAGCCGCCGCCCGGGTGCGGCGGCGAACACCGTGGCGACCAGCGGCACCGGCAGCACCGGCACCAGGCTGCCGACGCGTTCCATCAGATGGCGGCCGAGTTCGGCGACGCGCACCTGGCGCCCCTCTTTCGACAGTTTGCCGAAGTCCAGGCCGCGCTCGGCCGAGTACTTTCTTATCGATATCGGGGCGCCGAAATTCACGCAGGCGTAGCCGAAGCGGTGCCATTCGCTTTTCATCATCAGGCGCGCATGGTGGGCAACGAACGCCAGGGTGTTCCATAGCGCGCGCGCGATCCCCGGTCGCTTCGCCTCCGCGTCCAGCGAGCGCAGCTGCGTGCGGTCTTCCAGGCAGCGGTCGTAGTTGAGGCCAAGCGGCACGAACACCAGGTCACGCCCGTCCGGCGTGTAGCCGCGCAGCATGTAGTCGACAATGCCCAGCTTGGGCTCACGCATCAGGCCGTCGCGGGTCAGGCCGCCTTCGGGGTACACCGCCTGGGTGACGCCCGCCTCGGTGGCCATGGCGATGTAGCGCTCCAGCACGCGCCGGTAAAGTTCGTCGCGCGAATTGCGGCGCACGAAAAAAGCGCCCATGGAGCGCAACAGCTGCTGCAGCGGCCAGACGCGCGCCCATTCACCGACTGCGTAGGAGAGCGCGGCGTGCTCCGCGGCGAGGTAGGCGGCAAGGATGTAGTCCATGTTGCTGCGGTGATTCATGACGAATACCACGGTTGCATCCGGCGGCACCTGCGCCAGCGCCTCGCGGTCGGCATAGCCGACCCGCACCCGGTAGAGCAGCCGCGCGATGCGCCGTCCGACCCAGTAGCCGACGCGGAAATAGAGGTAGGCATTGAATGCCGGCACGATCTCCGAGGCATAGGCGCGGATGCGCGCGGTGACCAGTTCGCGCGGCATCTTGTGTTCGCGCGCGTAAGCCGCGGCGGCTTCCTGAACTTTCGAATCGTAGGTGAGGATATCGATCAGCGCCTGGCGGCGGGTCTGCTGGAACGGGCGGATTTCGATGCTCAGTCGCGCCCCGACTTCTTCCAGTACGCGGCTCGCCCGGCTGCGCAGGAACCAGCGCACCGGCGGCATCATGATGCGGTCGTACAGCGCCCACGCCGCCAGTATTCCGACGAGCACTGCGAGCCACATCGGCAGGGTTACGGTGGAGAACATGTCGCGGCCCCGGTTGTGGATACGGCGAAAGTTGCGCCGTAGCCTGCTTCGACTTCGGAAGGAAAATGCAAGCTCGCGGCCAGCCGCTGCAACTGTTTCGAACAATCCATCGCCCGGCAAGCCATGGCGATGAAGCGATCCGGGCGCAGCAGTATCACGGCAGCCCGGTGCGCGTCGAACCAGCGGTGCAGCTCGCCGTCGCGATCGAACAGTATCGTGAAACCCATATCGGATTCGCCTTCCAGGCGCCGCTGGCAAGCGGGTTTGAACACCAGGCGTTTTGCATGCAGACGGCTCAATACGCGTCGCGCGGCATTGTCCAGGTGCGCCGCCGGATCTGCGCCCCATGATAGCAGCGCGAATCCGGGGCCGCCGCCTTGGTTGGCGCCGTGGACGGCACCGTTGTCGCCACCGGCGCCATCGATCGCGTCATCGAGGCGCAATGCGATGCCCCGCGCGTCTTCCACCCACGGCTGGATGAACATCCTGCCGACCGGCACGCGGTGCGGCGGGTCGGCATCGTGCACCACAACACCGCGCCTGATCATCGGCATCGGCTTGAATCCCATTTCCAGAAAGAAGTTGCGCAGGCCCGGCACTTTCTGCGTCAGTCCGAAGAAGACGCTTTGCAGCCAGGCATGAACCCGCGTCGGCGGACGAATGATGCGGCCGGTGGTGACCGAGACTCGGGTGATGGCCATGACATGTTCGCGCCGCTCGTCGTCGTAGCTGTCCAGCAACGCCTCGCCGGATTCGCCGCGTATCACCCGCGCCAGTTTCCAGCCGAGGTTGGCGGCGTCGCGGATGCCGGTGTTGTAGCCCTGGCCCTGCCAGACCGGCATCAAATGCGCCGCGTCGCCGGCCAGCAGCAGCCGTCCCTTGCGGAACGCCGAGGCCACGCGCGCGTGGTGGGTGTAGATGCGGTGGCGAATGACGTTGATGGCGCCATATTCGCCCATCGCCTGGCGCAGCAGCCGCTCGAGCTCGCCGGAGGCCGCAAGCGAGGCCTCGGTCGCGTCGGGCGGCACCAGGAATTCGAAGCGCCGCACGCCGTGCGGCAGGCCGATGGAAATATAGGGCGCTAGCGGATGGCACACGGCGATTATGCTGGGCGTGCCAACCGGGTCGTCGGCGAGGTCGACCACCAGCCACTGCGTCGACTCGGTCGTGCCTTGGAAGTCCGCCTGCATCGCCTTGCGCACGGTGCTGCGTCCGCCGTCGCAGCCGATGATGTAACGCGCGCTGATCGCGGCCTGCTCGCCCGTGGACGATTTCGCGTTTGCCGTCGCGCCCGCGGGAGTATCCGCAACCGTTTCCACCGTCCAGCCGAAGCAGGTCTGCACGCACTCAAAACGATGCAAACCCTTGAAGAGTTCGTTGTCGACCAGGGGCTGGACGAAACTGTTGCGTCGCGCCCAGCCGAATTCGCGGGTGCTGGGGCGCGCGGAGAAGAGCGTCCTGCCGCGCGGCGTTACGAAATGGATGGCATGGTCGGGAGCCGTATGCTGCCGCACCTGCGCAACCAGTCCGATCGCCTGGAACGCGCGCAGGCATTCGTCGTCGATGCCGACGCCGCGCGGATAGTCGATCAGGCGGTCCAGTTGTTCGACCACGACCGTGCGCACCCCGTACAGTCCCAGATAATTCGCCAGCGTCAGCCCGACCGGACCAGCGCCCAGTATCAATACGTCCGTTTCGGCGGCAGGTGTGCGCTGCGCTTCGGTTCCGGAATGGCTCATGCGATCCCGATCTGATTCAAGTAAACCGTGCAAGCATAAGGGTGGGATTACAATCCCGCCATAATCGTGTATTCCGTGAAACCCGAGTCCGGGGTAAATTGCAATACTGCCCCCGAAACCAGGAACTGCAAGGAGACAGCATGGACATCAAGGGCGTGGAGCGCGTCGTCATGGGCGTGCAGAGCATGGCGGACGCTTGCCGTTTTTTCAACGACTTCGGATTGCAGGAAGCGCCGGACGACAAGGGCGGGGCGCGCTTCGCCACCGAGGAGGGGACGGAGATCGTGCTGCGGCCCATAGACGATCCGGCGCTGCCGCCGGCGGTGGCAGGCGGATCCAACGTGCGCGAGATCGTCTGGGGTGTTGCATCGGAACAGGTGCTGGGCCAGATCGAAAAGGAACTCGGACGCGATCGCGCGGTGATGCGCGATGCGAATGGCGCAGTGCGCGCCACCGACCCGAACGGCTACGCGATCGCGTTTTGCGTCACGCAGCGCAAGGCGCTGCCGGCGGCATCGCATGCGGTCAACTTTCCCGGCGCGCCGCTGCGCAGGAATCGCCGCGTCGATTTCAGCATTCGGCCGCGGATCCGGCACGTGGGCCATGTCGTTATATTCGCGCCGAATCTGGACAAAGGGCTTGCCTTCTATCGCGACCGGCTGGGATTTCGGCTGTCGGACAGCTACCCGGGGCGGGGGCTGTTCATGCGCGCCGCCGGATCGCACGATCACCACAACCTGTTCATGATCAAGCGGGAAGAGATGAAGGGCCTGCACCATGTCTCCTTCGAAGTGACCGAATTCAACGACGTCATGATCGCCGGCATGCACATGCAGAAGCAGGGCTGGAAAACGTATTCCGGGCCGGGCCGCCACCGGCTGGGCTCGAATTACTTCTGGTACTTCGACAGTCCCTGCGGTGGCGCGATGGAGATTTATTCGGACATGGACTATCTCACCGACGAGTGGCAGGCGCGCGAGTGGGAATACACGCCCGACATCGTTGCCGCGTGGACGGCGAACGTTCCGGAGCCGGCCTAAACGGGAGGGCGAGAAGCGCAACGCGGCCTGGCCCGGCTGCGTACGCGTTCAAGAAGAGGAGGCCGCCATGCCTGGTTTCATCGTGCGACTGATAGAAGAACCTGCAGTACACCAGGGAATCGTTCATCGCGCTGTGCCAGACGTTCGAGAATCTGTTCTGGGTGGCGGCGGGGCCGAAATCACCGTTTCAGGACACCCAGTCGCTGCTTGGGTACGCGAAAGCCAATCCGGGGAAGCTGCGCTACGCCACCTCCGGTTTCATCGGATCGCCGCACCTGGCCGGGGCGGAATTCTGGCTGCGCAACGGCGTGCAACTGACCGATATTCCCTACTCGGGCGAGTCGGTGGCGTTTCCGCATTTGCTGACCGGTTAAGTGGATCTGGGAATCATCACTACAACCGGCGTGGCGACGCAGCGCTTGCGGCCACTGGCGGTGTTCTCGGAGGAGCGCATCAAGAACTTTCCCAACGTGCCCACGGTGCGCGAACTCGGCCATCCCATCCTGCCCTCGGGCTATGGCGGTCTCTTTATCCGCGCCGATACGCCGGCGGCCATCGTGCAGAATCTGGAGTCGGTGTGCCGCGATGTCGCGGCCGACACCGCGTACAGGGATCTGTCGGAAAAGCAGTACCAGCAGGCGACCTACCTGGACCGCGTTGCATTCACCGCGCGGCTCGATGCCGACTTCAAGGCGAAGGCCAGCCTCATGCCCAGCCTGAAACTGCCCGACTGACGGCCGGTTGCGTCGTCGCGCTTAATCGAATTCAAGAGGACGCAGGCGTATGACCGCTCTGAATTCGGCTTGCAGCCTTAGCACCGGAGGACTATGAACAATCGATCGCATCCCGCGATACTTCTGATTGCGATGACACTGGCTGCCGCAGTGGCATTGCCGCTGGGCGCACAGTCGTTTCCCAGTCAGCCGATGAGGCTGGTCGTGCCATTTCCTGCCGGAGGCGGCGTCGATCTGGTGGCGCGTATCGTCGCGGCACCGCTGTCGCAGCAGCTCGGACAGCCGGTCGTGGTCGAGAACCGCAGCGGCGCGGGAGGCGCGGTGGGCGCGACTGCGGTGGCCCAGGCGCAGCCTGACGGGTACACCTTGCTCGTCGGCGCCAACTCGACGCACGGCACGAATCCGAGCGTCCAGTTGAAACAGTCCTACGATCCGGTACGCGATTTTGCGCCTGTCGTCCTGATTTCGACCTCGCCGCTGTTCCTTCTGTCGGCCAATGCTTTGCAGGCGGGTTCGGCGGAAGATCTGATCTGGCTTGCGCGCCGCAGTCCCGGCAAGCTGAATTTCGGTTCGTACGGCAACGGCAGCATTACACATCTGACCGCGGAACTGTTCAACTCGATGGCCGGCATACAGACCAATCATGTCCCGTATCGCGGATCAGCGCCCGCACTCACCGACCTGGCTGCAGGAAGGATAGATTTTGTCTTCGACGGCGTGTCCGCACTCGGCTATGTGAAGGCAGGTTCGATGCGTGCGCTTGCGACCGCGGGTGCGAAGCGCGTGCCATCGGTGCTCGACAGGCCGGCACTCGCCGAGGGTGCGGTTCCCGGCTTTGACATCTCGCTCTGGTTCGGGGTGTTTGCGCCGGCCGCGACGCCGCGCACTGCGCTTGACGTGCTCAACGCCCGCATGAACGCCGCGCTCGCCGAGTCTCCCGTACGGCAGGCGATAGAGAAGATCGGGATGGAGGTTGCAGGAGGCGAGCCCGCGATGCTTTCGCGTCGCGTCGAAGCCGAATTGCGACGATGGGGAACTCTTGCGCGCGAAAAGAACATTCGCGCGGACCCGTAATAATGAAGTTTGCTGAAGGTACCCCATGACTGATCCAAGACGTGAGATGCACCTCGCGGTGTTTGTGGTCGGCACCGGCAACCACTCGGCCGGCTGGCGTCATGAGGGCGCGTTCGACAGCAACTGCTCATGGGCCGCGCTCGAATCGATTGCCAAGACCGCGGAGCGCGGAAAGTTCGACCTGTTCTTTGTTTCGGACGGGCTGACCTCGGACGCCGACGACCAGCCTTCCTTCGTGACCCGCTTCGAGCCGACGACCCTGCTTGGCGCAGTCAGCATGGTCACGAAGAAGGTGGGTTTAGGGGCGACGGTTTCGACCAGCTTTGGCGAGCCGTTTCATGTGGCGCGTATATTCGCCTCGCTCGATCACCTGAGCGGCGGCCGTGCCGCATGGAATGTGGTCACCACAACCAACGAGAAGGCCGCGCTCAACTTCAGCACGCAGCCCATCCCGCATGATCATCGTTACGAGATCGCGGAGGAATTCGTGGATGTAGTCCGCGGGCTCTGGGATTGCTGGGAAGCGGGCACGGTGGTGAAGAACAGGGAAACCGGCGTTTATATCGACAAGACAAAATTTCACCGGTTGGATCACGAGGGGCGATTTTTCTCGGTGCGCGGACCCGCGAACATCCAACGCAGTCCGCAGGGGCAGCCGGTCATCATTCACGCAGGAGGTTCGTCGCCCGGGCAGGAACTGGCCGCACGCGTGGCGGACGTGGTGTTTTCCGTCGTGGCGGAGCCGGACTCGGCAAAGCGTGCCTACGACGAACTTAAGTTACGGGTCGCCAGGCACGGGCGCAATCCAGAGGAAGTGAAGATCCTCGCCGGTGTTATGCCGATCGTTGGCCGCACCGACGCCGAAGCCAAGGCGCAGCTGGATCGGCTTCAGGGCTGGATTTCGGACACAACTGCAGTGCCGCTGGTTTCGCAGCGGCTTGGACACGATATTTCCGGCCTTCCGCTCGACGGCCCGATCCCGGATTTTCCCAGGACCGAACGCGGGCAGACGTTTTCAAAGACCCTGCTCGAGCATGCGCGGCGACACAACATGACGCTGCGGGATATCTACAATCTGATCGCCGCTGCGCACGGTCACTGGGTCATCTGCGGCACGGCTGAGCGGATCGCGGATACGCTGGAGGAATGGTTTATCGAACGACGGGCCGACGGGTATATCGTGATGCCGCCGTTTTTCCCCGGTCCGTTTGATGATTTCGTCGATCTGGTCGTGCCGGAACTGCAAAAGCGCGGCCTGTTCAGGAAGGACTACTCGGGCAAGACCCTGCTTGAGCATTTGGGCATCAAGAGATAAGGGGATCTCTATTTTTTCGTCATTCCCGCGAAAGCGAGAATCCATCTCTATGATTACATGGGTTCCCGCCTCCGCGGGAACGAAAAAATTTGAATATGTAGAGGCGCAATCCGCGGCACGTCCCCGACGGGGATCTTCGTCCCCCTGGCCGTGCGGTCAGACCATGGCCTTGCGCAACTGGTGCTTGTAGCTGTGTATGTGGTCCAGGGCTACCCGCAGCGCTTTGCGGTCACCGGCGGCGCGCGCTTCGTCGCGCTTCTTTTGCCAGTCGTGAATCTTGGCCTTGACCGCCGTCTTGTCGATCCCTTTCACCTCGTGGTGGACGTGCATGTCGATGTTAAGCGCCTTGCAGATCGCGACCAGCAGGTGGTCCTTGTTCATTTGCGTGTAGCCCTCGACCGCGGGTGTCATGGCTACCGCGACCTCACTCAGTTCAGCGAGGGTTTTGTGTTTCAACTCCGAAAAAGTGTGTGCCATGGTTCAGAACTCCTTGCGTAGTGTCCGTTGTCTGGATGTTCGTTCGAGAACCCCTGGGTGAGGATCTCCAACCAGAGAGGTTACTGCGTCCGCGCCAATTACAACATTTCCGAACGGTGCTTGTCATCCGCCGCCTGGAGCGCCCGAAACCGGGGGAGGAGTGGCTCTCCCTGACGCCAATGTCATCGTGTCTCGCGGCAACGGGTGGCGGCATAGGACATTTGCCGGCGGCAGAGGTGTCGGCAATGGCCGGTATCGAGCAGGTCGAATGACTGGTAACGACCCTATGCCGCCATGGGCTATCGGCGGTTTGGCTCTGCTTTGAGGCACGCAGTTAAATAAAGTGGCATGCCGGTTTTCACGGTTTGTTAGTACACTGATTGCACGCATCGAGGGGCCGAAAAACCAATGGGCACATGGAGTTCCGGAGGAACATGCTCGCCAGGTAATGGCGCAGTCGGGTATGTAACGCAGCAAAACTGTCGCCCGACATTACGTTAGAGCGCAAGGCCACGATGGATACGCTTTCAGGGTTTATTGATGCCGTGGTCCAGAATTGGGAGCTCCTTGCGTACGCGGTTACTACTGCTGGGGCTGGAGCTGTGCTGCTTGTCCAAGTGCTGACAATATGGAAGTTGAAATTGGAGATCGAAAAGCTCAAAGCGGTGGTCGCAAAGCCTGATCCCTTGCCTCAAGTAGTAGTCGCTACGGCCGCAGACCTTCAGCGCGAGATTGAGTTGCGACGCGCACGTTTCGAGAAAGAGCGCAACAAGATGCATGGGTGGGATGCCGCTGGGCTAATGGCACTTTCTGGTGCGTTGTTTGCTAACCTACCTATGCTCATCTATTTGCTGCTAGGAGCGCTAACAATCGCCGTCGGCCTCGCTATCATCGGTATGCGTTTGGATCGGAAACAGGAGGTTCTGTTGGCAAAGCTCAGTCACCGCGCAGCCAATAGTGCGCTCTAACAAGCCAATGGAGCGGACGCCTCCGTGCTGCGCACTTCGGCGCCGCTCATCGGCACGTTGAGCGGCACTCGAAGTGCGATGAAGTTCAACTGGTTACTTGCTGCGGCACTACTTCTCTCGCCGACCGCCGCTGTCGCCGACAATGAGGCCCGTAACACGACTCGTATTTTCGCCAGCCGGTACGGCAACTGCTTCGCCAAGTCGGTACCGATGGAGACGTACGGCGAGAAAGGCGTGACCAAGGTATTCTTGGTTGGAGCGGGAACGGACAGACTAGTGCATACCTACAACTGGTACGCGCCGCAGGTCTTCCTGGAGTGCAACGTCGCGCCCGCCGGCAAACCGGTGGCTGTCTCCGTTGCTCGCATCGGTCCGTGGCCCCGTGGACGACGCGCAAACGCGTCTGATCTGGCCATCGCCTTTTATCGCGGTGGCCAACTTCTCAAACGGTACTCAACTCTCGACATCGCGGACGCCCCCGACAATGTAAGCGCCAGCGTGTCGCACTACAGCGTGTTGGACCACATTGATGGTTACCGCTGGGGAACCGGCAATGAATATAGCTTTCAAGTGCGGACCGTTGACGGAAGGAGCCTCTCCTTTGACGCTGCAACGGGTGCGCTCATTGGGAATCATTCCATGGGCATGTCCATTCCTCAGAGGCACCGGTGACCTGCCGCCCAACTCGGCGCTCAACCTCGTTCGCATCGCTTACTGGACGCTGCGCGATAAAGGCGCGCAGCGCCGGTTAGCTCTACGTTAGATCGCAAAACAAGGAGAATCGCATGCAGGACATATTTCTGGCCACGATCCAGCACGCGTCCTGGCCCATAGCAATTCTTATCGCGCTCTTTGTCCTGCGGAAAGAGGTACGGTCGCTCCTGGGCAGAATTCGAGGATTCAAGGCCGGTAAAGTCGAACTCAAATTCAATGAGGAATTGGAACAGCAAGGATTCACGAAAAAGCAACTGGCCACGTTACGGACGCTGACAGCGGACGAGATTGACCTCTTTCTTCTGGTCTCGTTCTCGGAAGCACCGAACTTCAGATACCAAACTGGTATTGACCCGGCAATATTTCGCCAACACATGTCGCGCTTAGAAGAATCCGGCCTGCTGACAATCACAAATCCAGAGAATGACGGTAGCAACCTGCTACATAACTTGACGCCTTTAGGCCGACGCGCGCGCTCACTATTCGTAAATAGTACGGTCGAACTCCTCAGGAAATCTACGTAAGGTGCGTTGCGATCTAACCTTTAGCTGGCGCGGACGGGCCGGAAGCACCGTGCCATTCATCGTCGCCGTGCTGGCCCGCCGCACAGCACAACGTTAAGTCATGGCGAACGACCGCAATGGACCGTATCCCGACAGGGAGTGTGGTGGCGCTTAGCAAAACATGGATTCCGTAAATTCGGTCTGAACGATTTTGCGATTTTCGGCTGGCCGGAGCGATGAGGGCGCGTAGCGCCGAAAGAGCGCAGAACGGTCGCAAATCGCTGCGCCGCGATCGGGGCGTGCGGCAGGCGGATCCATCGAGGCATCATAAATCCTGACCTCGAAGGAATCCTTGAAATGGCTCAACGTGTAGCACACAATCCCCTGCAAGATGCTTTCACCACACTTCTCAACCACGCACGGACTGGACGGTGCCGGCGATGCCCTGCGCATCCTGGTGATGAGGCCAGCAAGATCGAGCGCGGGAACTTCCGCAACGCCGGCGCCTACGAGCGCAGCGCCGAGAGGGTGGATTACGCCAAAGGCTTCAAGCCCAAGAGCATGCAGACCCGCCTGGGCGAGATCATCTTCGCCGTGCCGCAGGTACGCGGCGGCGGCTTCTACCCGAAACCGTCTTCGGCCAATTTACAGAAAAGAAGTTGCACAACCGTCGTGGGGATCCGCTTGCCGCTGCACTGAAGGGCGCGCTCGGCGATGCGGCGTTCTCGAAGCGGCTGGCGGAATTCGGCGTGCAGCTGGTGGCAGCCGATCGCGTCGGGCCGGACGGATTCGCGGCCTATTTCCGTTCCAAAGGAAATGGGCGCCGGTGATCGAGGCGGCGGGCATCTATGCGGACTGATGCGCGCTTGCGCGACCGGATGCACATCGGATCCGTCCGTTGCTCATGAAGCTGCTTCGCAACATCCGCGTGCTTGACCTGGGAGGCTTCATCACCGGGCCGTACACCGCAATGCTGTTGGCCGATTTCGGCGCGGACGTGGTGAAAGTGGAGCGACCGGGCGGCGACCCGTTCCGCGCGCTGCGCGACGATCTCTACAGCCCGCAGTTCCAGGCGCACAACCGCAACAAGCGTTCGCTGCTGCTTGATTACGCCCGCCCCGAGGGACTGGAGGCGCTGATGCTTCTGGTTGGCGCGGCCGATGTGCTGGTGCTCAACAGCCGTCCCGGCGTGCCGGAGAGACTCGGCATCGGCTACGAGGCACTGCGCGCGATAAACCCGCGCCTTGTCTACTGCTCGATCACCGGTTTCGGGCCCGACGGGCCCTATGCCGACCGCCCGGCCTTCGACAACGTCGGCCAGGCGCTCTCGGGCTGGATGAGCCGCTATCGCCAGGGTGACGAACCGCGGGCGATCGGTCCCGCGATCGCCGACCCGGTCACCGCCCATTACGCGGCGATGGGTGTGCTGGCTGCGCTGCACGAGCGCGCCAGCACCGGCCACGGCCACCTGGTGGAGGTCAACATGCTCGAGGCGACGCTGTCCTTTGGCACCGAGGCACTGTCGCACTACCTCGCCTCGGGCAAACCGGTGCCGATCTACCTTCGCGGCGCGAACTCGCAGGCCTACAACCTCACCTGCAGGGACGGCAGGCGCATCGGCCTGCATATTTCCTCGCCCGACAAGTTCTGGCAGTCCCTCTGCCGCGCGATCGGGCGGCCCGACTGGGCGGAGAAGTACGCGAGCCGCGCTGCGCGCATGCGCGACTACGAGGCGATCGCCTTCGAGCTGAAGGAAATCTTCCTCACCCGGAACCGCGAGGAGTGGATTCTCCTGCTCGAGCGCGAGGATGTGCCGTTTGCGCCCGAGAACGAACTGCAGGAACTGGAGGGCGATCCGCAGATCCGCCATCTCGATGTGTTCCATGAATTGCAGCATCCGGAGAAAGGCACGATCCGCACCACGCACCGGCCGGTGCATGTCGATGCGTCGCGCGATGTGGATTTTCGCCCGCCGCCGGTACTGGGTGAGCATTCCGATGAGGTGCTGCGAGAGGCGGGCCTCGCGCCGGATCGCATCGCGCGCCTGCGCCAGCTCGGCATCGTCTGACAGCGGAGGCGGCATGGACTTTACCTTCACCGAAGAGCAGAACCTATTGCGCGAGAGCGTGCGCCGCCGCATGGATACGATCGCCACTTCCGAATACTGCCGCCGCCTGGACGAGGAGCAGACCTACCCCTACGAACTCTACGATGCCTGGGTGGAGATGGGTCTGCTGCGCATGCCGTTCCCCGAGGAGTACGGCGGGCTCGGCGGCAATGCGATCGACATCACCATCATCGCGGAGGAACTCGGGCGCAAGAGCTTCGACCTGTTCACCGCCTACAGCAACTGCGTGTTCTGCGGGCTGAACGTGGCGCGCATGGGCAGCGAGGAACAGCGCAGTCGCTGGATCCCGCGCATCCTCTCGGGCGAGGTGAAAATGTCGGTGTCGATGTCCGAGCCCGGCGCGGGTTCCGATGTCGGGGCGATGCGCACCAGCGCACGGCGCGACGGCGATCACTGGGTGATCAGCGGGCAGAAGCTCTGGGCCACCGGCGCAGGGGCGAAGAACAACGTGATCAACGTCTATGCGAAGACCGATCCGCAGGCGAAATACCGCAAGGGGATATCGCTTTTCCTCGTGGACAACGACACGCCCGGCCTGAAGCTGCGAAAGCTCGACATGCTCGGCCGGCGCGGCGTGGGCACCTACGAGATCTTCTTTGACGACGTCCGTGTGCCGGCGGACCGGCTTGTCGGCGGCGAGAACCGGGGCTGGGACTGCGTGCTGAGCGGCCTGCAGGTCGAGCGCATGACCATCGCCGCCGGCTACTGCGGCAACCTCGAGGCGATCCTCGAACTGGCGCTCGGTTACGCGAAGGAGAGAAAGCAGTTCGGCCGGCCGATCGGCAGCTTCCAGGCGATCGCGCACCTGCTCGCCGACATGCAAACCGAGGTGGAGGCGGCGAAAATGCTCACCTGGCGTGCTGCCTGGATGCTCGCTTCGGGCAAGGACGCAGTGCGCGAAATAACCATGGCAAAACTCTTCGCCTCGGAGACGCAGGTGAAGATTGTCAATCAGGGCATGCAGATCATGGGTGCCTGCGGCTACAGCATGGAGTACGACATGCAGCGCTTTTTCCGTGATGCGCGTGCCTCGACCATAGGGGCGGGCACCTCGCAGATGCAGCGCAACCTGATCGCGAACCTGATGGGATTGAAGGTGCAGTAAATACGGCGCATTATGCAAACACGCAAGTCGAAAAAAACACAGTCGGCAACGGCAAATAGAGGAGTCTGAATGTCCGTCACCTGGAAACTGCTCAAGGAATGGCCCGAGCTCTATCTCGAGCGCATGGACGACGCCGGGGTTGCCCGGATCGTTCTCAACCGCCCGGCGAAGCGCAACGCGCAGAACGGGACGATGGTCGGGTATTTTTTCGAGGCGCTGGAGATCATCCGCGCCGACAAGGGTCTGAAGGTTGTCATCACCAAGGGCGAGGGCCCGTCCTACAGCGCCGGGCTTGACCTGCATTTTCTGCACCATCTCGACCATGAGCCGCTGCGCGATTTCGACCGTCCGGCGATCACCACGAAACTGAACGAGGAATTTCGCGATTTCCCGCGCATCACCATCGCCCAGGTGCACGGCTACTGTCTCGGCGGGTCGATGGGGCTGATGAATGTGCATGACCTCGTGATCGCGGCCGAGGACGCGCAGATCGGCATGCCCGAGATGCCGCGCGGGAGCTTCGGCGAAATCGCCACCAGCACCCTGTTTCATGCGCAGATCCCGATCAAGAAAGCCTCGCTGATCGCGCTCACCGCACGCAACATGAGCGGCATCGAGGCGGAGCGGATCGGCCTGGTGTCGATGTGTGCCCCGGCCGCCTCGCTCGAGGAAACCACCAACGGCATCGCGCGGCAGATCGCCACCTGCCACCTCGCGCCGCTGCAGCATCACAAGATCGCGGTGCAGATGGGGCGCGATTTTTCGCTGCGCGACGCGATTCGCCTCGACCAGCTGGTAGGCGAACGCCAGTCGATTGCGGTCGACCCGACCGGGGACGTGGACGGCTGGCTGCAGGCCAAAAAGGCAAAAGCGGACTACACGCGACCGGACATGGAGGACGTGGAGTAGGCCTGCGTTGGCAAGGGGGAAGCGGTCAGGTTCGCCGCGGGGTTCCAGTGATGATTCACCACTGCAAGGAAGAAACATGAGCATGCGCAAATGTCTGGCGCTGTTGCTGTTCTGTATCGCCACCGGCCTGTCGGGCGGTGCATCCGCCCAGGGGCAGTATCCGAACAGGCCGGTGAAGTTCGTCGTGTCCTTTCTCGCAGGAGGCGGTCCCGATGTGGTTGCGCGCCTGCTTGCGAACGAGTTGACGATCCGATTCGGAAAGCAGTTCATCGTCGAGAACCGCGCGGGTTCGGGAGGCAGCATCGGTGCGGCCTATGTCGCGAAATCCACGCCGGACGGCTACACGCTGTTCTTCGCCACCGAGGCGCCGCTGGTCACCAATCCGCTTCTGTACAAGTCGTTGGGTTACGACACGCTCAAGGACTTCATACCGATCACGGCGCTGGTAAAAACCGCGTTTTACGTGATTGCCTGTCCGAAGCTGCCGGTGTCCACGCTGGGCGAGCTTGCGGCGCATGCCCGCAAGACGCCGACCACCTACGCCTCCACCGGTCACGGCACCACCATGAACCTCGCCGGCGAGATGCTGAAAAAAGGCATGTCCTTCGACATGACCCACGTACCCTACAAGGGCGTGCCGCCGGCGATGGCCGACATCATGAGCTGCACCGTGGACGTGGGCTTCGGCGCCTACGGCTCGGCGCTGCCGCTGATCAAGGGCGGCAAGGTCAAGGCGCTGGCGGTATCCACGCCGTCGCGGGTGGCCGATACGCCGGATGTGCCCACCTTGCGCGAATCGGGGTTCGCCAGCCTCGAGCAGATCGAGTCCTCCTTCAGTCTTGTCGCACCCGCCGGCACGCCGCAGCCGATCATCGATCTGCTCTTCACCGAGGTGGTGAAGATCATGAAAACGAAGGCCATGAACGACAAGATGACCGAGCGCGGCATCACCGTGCAGGTGAGCGACTCGCCGGCGGAATTCACCAACTGGATCATCGCCGCCTCCAAGCGCTACAAGGCCATCATCGATGACGCGAAAATTACGATCGAATAGCCCGCCGGCCGCACCCCGGCATCACGCGTTTACTCCGCGCTCACTCCGGTTCGCCGTACCAGCTCGCCGTAGGTGCGGGCATCGGCGCGGATCATTTCGGCGATCTGCGCCGGCGACGCCAGCGCCGCCTCGAAGCCCAACCCATGCAGGCGCTCCAGAACGTCGGGCTCGCCGAGCTGCTTCGTCACATCCGCGTTGATACGCTGCACGATCGCGAGCGGCGTTCCGCGCGGCGCGAACAGCGCGAGCCAGGATAGAGCCTCGAATCCCGCCGGTCCGCCCGCTTCCTCAACCGTCGGCACCTCGGGCAGCGCTTTGAGCCGCTGCTTCTTGGCGATCGCCAGAAACCTGATTCTCCCGGAATTGAGGAAAGGCAGCGCCGAACCCAGCGTGGACAGCGCCCAGGTAACGTCGCCGCTTGCGATCGCGACGTACAGCTGCGACTGATCCTTGAACGGTACCGCGATCATCTTGGTCCCGGTCAGCAGCTCGAATTCGGCACTCTTCAAGTGGGGAGTGCTGCCGACGTTGGGCGTTGCATAGGTGATCCTCCCCGGATTGGCCCTGGCCGCTGCAATCAAGGCCTGAATGCCTTGATACGGGCCGGAAGCGGCGACCGCGACGAAGAACGAGGTCTCGTAGATCAGCGCCAGCGGCGTAAAGTCCCTTTCCGGGTCGTAAGGAAGTTTCTTGAACAGAGCCGGGTTGATGGCAACGTGCGCATTGCTCATGAGCAGGATGTCGTGGCCGTCGGGCGGGGCGTTCTTCACCGCCTCGATCGCAAGAAAGCCGGCGGCCCCCGGGCGCGCATCGACGATAACCTGCTGGCCCCAGATCCGGGACAACTTATCGCCGATTACCCTCATGAACACCGTCGGCCCCGCGCCGGCCGAATAGGGAACGGCGACCTTCACGACCTTCGACGGAAAGGTCTGCGCCGGGCAGGCCGGGGCGAGCCACAGTGAGGAACTGGCCAGGCAAAATGCAAGGGTCCGGGAAATCACGGGCATAGTCTGGGGCAATTCCTTTCTGGCAGGTCAGGGTTCATGGATCTCGGCCGAGCCTGGACGCTATTTCCGTTCGCCGCAAAGCTGCTGAAACATTGCGGCTCGTCACTGGCGATCAAGATCTTCCGGTGCTCGAGGGCGGCCCCGTGCCACGCCGCGGTTCCTCAATTTGCAGCTATGCCCAGCCCCTTGATCAGCTTCCCGAATTTCGCGACGTCCGAGGCAATCATCGCGCCGAAGTTTTCGGGCGTGCTGCTTGCGGGATCGAATCCGAGACCTGACAGGCGGGTTCGAACGTCTGATGCGTTCACTGCCTTTACGGTTTCGGCATTGAGCAGGGCGATGGCGTCGCGGGGCGTGCCCGCTGGTGCCAGCAGGCCTATCCAGCCTTCGAATATAAAACCCGGAAGCGCGGATTCGGCAACGGTCGGCAGTTCCGGCAAGACTGCCCAGCGTTTGCTTCCTATAACCCCCAGGCCGCGCAACTTTCCGTTGCGGATGTGCGGCACCGCTGCAATGCCGTTGATCGCGACCGGCACTTCTCCGCTGATCTGCGCGGTCACCAGGGCGGCGAACCCCTTGTAGGGGACATGCACGATATCGACGCCGGCCAGATTCTTGAATAGCTCGAATGCAATGTGTGCCGCGCCGCCAACCCCGGAGGAACCGTAGCTGAGCTTGCCAGGTGTGGCTTTCGCAAGCGCGATGAACTCGGCTGCGGACGAAACCTGCACCGACGGATGCACGGCCAGCACAAGGTTATAGGTGCCAACCACGTTGATTGCTGCGAAATCCCTGACCGGATCCCAGCTGATTTTTTGCAGATGCGGCAGCATGGTATGTCCATCGGTAGTCATGAGGATGGTGTAGCCGTCCGGCGTAGACCTTGCCGTCGCTTCGGTGCCAATGCTTCCACCCGCGCCGCTGCGGTTCTCCACGACCAGCGGCTGTCCGATATTCGCGCCGATTTTCTGGGCAATTTCCCGGGCGATCGTGTCCAGTCCACCACCCGCGGGGAACGGCACGATCATGCGTATGGGTCTAGCCGGATAACCCTGAGCGATCCCTGACCCGCCGTGGGAGAGAATCGCTGCGCAGGAAACGAGCGTGGCTACAAGCGAGGCTGAACGCATGGCTGTCACCTATGAAGTTCGCCGGTGTTCGGGCAGCAGTGGGGAGAAATCCTGCCAGGCAGTGCCGCGCGGCTTTTCGAATCGTTCGCTTTGCACCCGGTCGAAGTTCTCGCATTCAATCCCGGTCGGCGCCTCGCCCGCGACCGCGGCGTCGGCGATGCGCAATAGCAGACGCCGCATTGCGATCACTGCCACGTCGATGTGGCTCAGACGTTCGCGCGTCCGGTCCATGATCAGCCCCTGTGATTCGTTCATCGCGTGGTCTTCGGTCACGATGCCCTCGATGCCGGACAGGTTGCGGGTTTTCTGCGCGATGCGATCGATCAGGTAGTCGTTCCCGGCGTTACGCAACTTGCGATACTCCTTGTCGACCCAGTGTCCGCCCACGCCCACGCGACGCTCGACGTTGAGCGGGCCGCCTATCGGGCTGTAGAGCCACTGGATGTGCCAGGTGCTTTGGTCGTCGCGCGGCATCCAGAAATTCACCATGCGCTCGCCGGTCTTGAGATTGACGGGCGGCACCACGGTGCATGCGGGGGGAATGAAAGGGATGATGGTTACGACGTCGGTGGTCTCGTCCTTGTCCTGCTCCGAGATCAGCCGCATACCATATGCAGTGCTCTGGACAAAGGTGCGCGGCGACAGGTCATCGGAGGTCTGTGGACCGCTCTGGTCGATGATGCCCACCAGCGGCAGGCCGCGCTTGGTGATCGGCAGGCGCCGGTGCAGGATCGGCGCGTGCGCCATGTCCAGGCCGCCCTCGACCGCCTGCGCGAAATTGCACTCCTCAAGAATCTTGAATGCGTGCGAAGGCTGTTTCACCCAGCCGAACTCGCGAAACGGAGGTGTCTTGTCCGCGGGGCCCATGTAGGCCCAGACCGCGCCAGCGGATTCGCGCACCGGGTAGCTCTTCGTTCGCACCCGGTCCTTGTAGCCGTGGGTCGGCGCCTCGGTGGGCATATCCACGCACTTTCCCGCGACGTTGAATTTCCAGCCGTGATAGACGCAGCGCAGGCCGCCCTCTTCGTTGACCCCGAAGAACAAGGACACGCGGCGGTGCGGGCAGGATTCATCGAGCAGGCCGACACGGCCTTGGCTGTCGCGGAAGGCGACGAGATGTTCACCGAGGGCCTTGACGCGGACCGGCGGGCAGTCCGGCGCAGGCAATTCTTCGGACAGCAGCACCGGCAGCCAGAAGCGCCGGAACAGCGTGCCCATCGGCGTACCCGGCCCAACGCGGGTGAGCCGCTCGTTGTCTTCCTTGGTCAGCATGAATCCTCCTTACGCCTTGCCAGAATTGTTTTCCGGTGGCGCGATGCCCGCGTCCTCCGCGGGGCTGATCGTCTTCCAGGGCGTGGCGGCGGGCTTCAGGTAGTCGCGCCCGCCGATTTGCACATAGGGAATGAACGGATCCAGGCCGGGAAGCTCGCCGCCCGCGGCGCAGATTTCGAGCGCCTCCAGCAGTATGCGCCGCAGTTCCACGACCGGCAGGTCGGCCTCGAGCAGATGCTCCCTGCTGCGGTCCACCACCGGCCCCTGGATCTCGGCCAGCATGTGATCTTCGATGATGATGCCCTGCACGCCGTTGTAGGAGCGGGACTTCATCGCATCCCGGTCCTGAAGGTAGCGGTTGTCGATATTGCGCAGTTTGCGGAAACTCGTGTCCAGTCCTTCGAGGCCGCGGGTTCTCCGGTAACCCGGGTCGATCGGTTTGTCGGCGTTGTACAGATGTATGAAATGCCAGCAGCTCGTGTCATCGCGTGGCACGAAGGCGAAGCCGCGGCCGTCCCCCGAGTTGGCCACCGGCCAGACAAACAGGAACGCGGGCATCACGAACGGCGTGATGCGTATGTAGTCCTGCCCGTCATTTGCGGGCTGCACCGCCACCGAGCGCAGGCCGTAGCCGGTGCGCTCGACTTCCATCGTCGAGGATCCGAGTTCCGAGCGCACGATCTCGAGGAGTGACTTGCCGGCTTTGGCTTCGTCGTCTTTGAGCGTGCGGTGAATCGGTGTGTGGACCGTGTCGAGATCACGCTCCATGCCTTGCAGGAAATTGGCTTCGTGCAGAACCTTCCATACGCCGCGGTGCGCAGGCGGTACCGCCATCCATCCGAACTCGCGGAATGGCGGCATTGTGGCCGCGGGACCCATGTACGCCCAGACTGCACCGCCCGCTTCGCGCGTCGGGTACGCCGTAGTGACAATCTGAGGCTTGGCATTCGCTGGGCCGGTGTAGTTGGGCATGTCCACGCAGGCGCCGTTCAGGTCGAACTTCCAGCCGTGAAAAATGCAGCGCAGTCCTCCCTGCTCATTGCGGCCGAACGACAGCGAGGCGCCGCGGTGCGGGCAGGCATCGTGCAACAGGCCGACGCGGCCCTGCGTGTCGCGAAAAGCGACCAGGTCCTCGCACAGGATGCGCACCGGCACCGGCGCACAGTCGGGCGCGGGCAATTCCTCCGACAGCAGTACCGGCAGCCAGTAGCGCCGGAACAGGTTACCCATCGGGGTTCCCGGACCGACCCGGGTGAGTCGTTCGTTTTGGTCCGTGGTCAGCATGGTGACCGTTTCTCCCTTCCTGCTCCTGGCTGGGAGAGCGCAGCGTGGCACGCTGCTTCAAATATGACTCGGGTGCTCACAATTCGAGCACCGAACCAAGCCGCCGGGCAGCACCAAGAGCATTTCCGCTGGCGACGAGGCTATGAGCGTCAAGCGCAGCCTGCAGCAGCTTTCCCAGATTCTCGGCCCTGGTTTCCAGCAGATCTGCCTCAACTTGCCGGATCAGGTCATCGAGTTCTGCCTCGCGATAGATGCACTGCTCGGGTTCTGGAGACATCTCCAGCATGGCAACCAATTCCCGGAGGGTGCTTTCGGCGTAGTTCATGACAGGAGACGATCGATTTGGATCCATTGTTCCTCCGACGATATCAGGGAATTATCCTCCACTTGTTGCGTCAGGCCGTGCCAAAGGTGTTCCGGATTCCCGATTCTGTCGAAAATGAAAGCTCTCGAAGCGCTCAATGCCTGCCGCTTCAATGCTGATGGTGGGCCGGACGGGAATGCCGTCGCAGTTACAGGGGCGGATGATCCGAGTGCGGCAACGACACGGTTTGCGTCACCCGCAACGGCCCGAACCATCGCCGCCAGCCAAGGCATAATGCGGGCGGCATCGAGAAAGCGACGCGGTTCAATCGAAGTGGGGAGGGACAAACAGATGGCTGATACAAAATTGACTGACGAATTTTTCACCAGCCGGGGACGGCGCGGCGTTATGTGCGGAGCGCGCAGGATGCTGCGGCGCGCTTTGCTCGGCGTGGTGCTGGTTTCATTGCCGCTGGCGGCGACGGCGCAGACCGTGCTGAAATTCGCCGTGACCATACCGCCTGCGAATCCCATGGTGGCGGAATTGTTCCAGGTCTGGGCGAAGAAAGTGGCCGATGCTTCCGGCGGCGAAGTCACCGTTCAGGTGTTCGCCGGACCCACGCTCGCCAATCCCGGCAACGTCTGGGAACGCACGGTGAACGGGGTCGCGGACATCGGCTTCGGCATTCACGGCGCGGTCGGCGTGCCCTTTCCAAAGACCGTGGTCACCAGTCTGCCTTTCATGGTAGATGACCTGCCGAGCGGTTCGGTCGCATTATGGCGCTTGTATGCCAACGGCCTGATCGCCGATGAGCACAAGGATGTAAAGGTGCTGGCGCTGGTGACTTCGCCCGCTCAGGGCATCAGTTCCAAGAAGGCGATCAACACGCTCGCCGACTTGAAGGGTGTGAAAATCCGCTCTGCCGATCGCATCGTTGCCGACATCGCAACCGCGCTGGGTGCCACGCCGATCTCGGTGCCGGCCCCGGAGACATACCAGGCGCTCAGTTCCGGCGTGGTGACGGCGTCATTTGCCGGCTGGACGCTGATCAGCACCTTCAAGCTGTTCGAGCAGGTCAACAACCACCTCGAAAGCGCGCTGGGTTCGCCCCCTGGATTCATCGTCATGAACCGGCAGTCCTACGACAAGCTTTCGCCCCGTGGCAAGGCGGCCATCGATCAGAATTCGGGGGAAGTCTATTCGCTTGCCTTTGGCGAGTGGTTCCAGAAGAACGCGGCGCAGGGACGCGAAATGGTGAAGAAGATCCCCAGCCAGAATATCTACTCGCTGAACCCGCAGGAACTGGAGCGCTGGAAGCAGGTCACCGCGCCCATCATCAAGGGCTGGATGGACCGCACGCCGGGCGGCGACAAGGTGGTCGAAACGTATCGCGCCGAACTGAAGAAACTGGGCAAGTAGCCGTTCGCCGGCTCGGAGGGGAACTGTCGTAATGCAGCCGGCGGGGCTTGCCCGGGCGGATGCGGTTTCGATCGCGCTGACGCAGCGCATCGCCTTCGCCGGCGTGATGGGCATGCTGATCATCGGCATTCTCACCACCATAGACGTGGTGATACTGCGGGCGCTGTTCAACGCGCCCATCCCCGGTTCAAACGAGTTTCTCAACACGATTTTCGCGGTGGCCATCGCGGCCGTGCTGGCGAGCGGGCTGGCGCAGCGTGCCACGCTCGAAATCGACATACTGCAGAAACGACTGGGCGATCGCGCCACCGGCTGGTTGCGGGCAATAGGCAACGGATTGTTTCTGGCGGCGCTGGTGCTGATAGCGTGGCGCGTGGCCGTGCACAGCTGGGACGCCTACCTGCGCAATCTGTCCACGGTGATCCTGCAGTGGAAGACCTGGCCTTTTCTGTGGACCATCACGGCGCTGTTCTTCATCTGCGTGCCGGTGCAGTTCATTGTGTTCTGCTCCTCGGTGGCCACGGCGCTGAAGGGCGGATTCGCGGGGCGGGCGGGACCCGAGGCTGCCGGCAGCGTCTGGAATATGACCTTTGTCATCCTTGCCGCGATTGTCGTGGCAGCCGCGGTGATCTATTTCGGCATCGGCTGGAGCCAGGCAACGCTGTCGCGACACGGCATCGGTCTGGCGATCTTCTTTTTCTTTCTGCTGTGGGCCCTGATTCTGTTGTTCGTGCCGCTGGCGGCGGCTTTGGCGCTCTCCGGTCTTCTTGGTACCGCCGCACTGATGGGGTTTTCGCAGGCGTTCAGCGTGCTTGGATCGGAAACCGTCGGGCTCATCACCAATGCCGATCTGGCGGTCATTCCGCTATTCCTCATCATGGGCGGCTTTGCCACGGCAGGTGGCCTGTCTTCGGACATCTACCGCCTCGCGCACGCGCTGTTCGGTTTTCAGCGCGGCGGCCTGGCGCTGGCCACGATCGGCGGCTGCGCGGGGTTCGGTGCGCTCACGGGCTCGTCGCTTGCCACCGTCGCCACCATAGGCAGCGTTGCGTTGCCCGAGATGAAAGCACGCGGCTACTCTCCTGAACTGAGCACGGGCTGCATTGCGGCCGGCGGGACGCTCGGCCAGCTGGTGCCGCCCTCGACGGCGATCGTCATCTACGCGCTGCTGGTGGAGCAGTCGATCGGGCGCCTGTACATCGCGGTGCTGATTCCAGCGCTGATGACGGCGCTGTTCTACATGCTGGCGGTCGGAGTCACCGTATGGCTGAAGCCGGAATCGGCGCCGGGCCGGGACAAGTTCGACATGGCGGAACTGCTGGCCGCGCTGAAGGGTTGCATTGGCGTATTCCTGATGTTCGGCGCGGTGATCGGCGGCATATATACCGGCATCTTCACCGCGACCGAAGCCGCGGCTGTAGGCGCGGTGATCGCGTTCGTCATTGCCTGGTGGCGCGGCAAGCTCGGGCGCGGCGCGCTGTGGAGCGTAGTCAGCGAAACCACCCGTTCCACGGCGATGCTCTACTTCGTCATCATCGGCGCCATGGCGATTTCGTTCTTCATGGGCACTTCCGGACTGCCGGCCTGGCTCACCGAAGGGCTCACCGGTTCCGGCCTGCCGCGGCTTGCCATCATCATCCTGCTGGTGATCGTCTACATCATCCTTGGCTGCGTCATGGATTCGTTCACCATCATGATCATCACCGCGCCGCTGGTTGCGTCGGTAATCGTGATCCTGGGCTACGACCCCATCTGGTGGGGAATCATGATGGTGGTGCTGGTCGAGATGGGCGTGGTGACGCCGCCGTTCGGCCTGAATCTTTTCGTCATGAAAAGCATGGTGCCGGATGTGCCGCTTACCGCGATATTCCGCGGCGTCATGCCGTTCGTCATCGCCGATACGATCAAGGTGATATTGCTGATCGCGTTCCCCGCGCTGGTGCTGTGGCTGCCCAGCGTCGCCTTCAACCGATAGGATCAACTATGAAAAAGCAATCATGAGCACGGCAGAACCGCCCGCCGCGAAACACGAATACAAATACGAATACATCGGCTACGAAGTCGATTCCGACAATCTCGCGACGATCACCTTGAACAAGCCGGACACGATGAACGCCCTGTCCTGGCCGATGATGGAGGAACTCAAGGCCGCGCTGAAACGCGCCGAGCGCGACCCGAACGCGCACGTCATTATCCTAAAAGGGGCGGGGCGCTGTTTTTCAGTGGGCTACGATTTTCAGGAGACGCCGCCGGACAAGGTGGGCCGCGGCATCGGCCCCGCGGACGGTAGCCACGAACCGCGCGGCGTGCCCGAGTACGGCCGCGGCATCTGGAACAGTCGCGCGCACGTGCAGGGCCACATCGAGTACGAACGGGTCATCTGGGAATTATGGAAACCGGTGATCGCGCAGGTGCACGGCTATGCGCTTGCCGGCGCAAGCACCGTGGCGCTGGCCTGCGACCTGACGATGATGTCGGACGACGCGAAGATCGGCTATCCGCCGACCCGCTGGCTCGCCCCCGGTGACAACGTCGCCATCTACTGTTTCGTTGCCGGGCTGAAGAAGTCCAAGGAGATGATGTTCGGGCGCATGTTCAGCGGCAAGGAAGCGGCTGCGATGAACATGATCAATTACAGCTTTCCCGAGGAGAAACTCGAGGAAGAGACCCGCGCCATCGCCAAGCGCATCGCCACCATCCCGGCTGAATTGCTGATGCTCAACAAATCGGTTTGCAACCGCGTGTGGGAGCAGATCGGCATCAAGACGGCGATGGAAATGGGCGGTGAATTCGACAGCCTGGCGCACCTCGCCGACACCGGCCGCCCGATTCGCGAAGCGATACAGAAGCACGGCTCGCTGTCGAAGGCGCTGAAGGAACTGAACGAGCCTTGGGGCGGGGTGTAGCGGTCGCGTGGATTTCCCTCACCCCCCACCCCTCTCCCGGGGGGAGAGGGGAGACAACAGAAGGAATGATTTACCGTTGCTGTGCTGCCGGGAGAATATTGATTTGCCTCCCTCTGTCTCCGGGATAGGATTGATTTACATCCGTCTGCCTCCGGGAGAGGATTGATCTACATCCGTCTGCCTCCGGGAGAGGATTGATCTACATCCCTCTGCCTCCGGGAGAGGATTGATTTACGTCCCCCTGCCACGGGGAGAGGATTGGTTTACATCCCTCTGTCTCCGGGAGAGGATTGATTTACATCCCTCTCCCTCCGGGAGAGGGACTGAGGGTGAGGGAAGCATCACCAGGTGCACAAATGAACATTCACGGCGGCGAAACGATAGGGGGAGTCCTCGGCCATTCCGCAGAGCGCTTTCCGGACAAGGTCGCCGTGATCTTTGGCGAACGGCGCCTTACGTACCGCGAGCTCGACGCAGCGTCGAATCGCCTCGCCCATGCGCTGGCAGCACTGGGTGCCGGGAAAGGCGCGAAGATCGCCGTGGTGGCGCGCAACGGCGAGGGATTCGTGCTGACGCATTTTGCGACGGCCAAAAGCGGCGCGGTACTGGTGCCGCTCAATACCCAGTGCACCGGCCGCGAGCTGTCGTTCATGATCAACGACGCGGATGCCTCGGTGCTGGTCTTCGAGGAGGAATTCACCGGCAAGATCGATTCGATCCGGGCGGACCTGCCCGCCATTCGCCGTTACGTCAGCATCGGGGCATCGCCGTGTTCATGGGCGCTGCCCTTCGCGGCACTGCTGCAGGACGGAGCGGCAGATCCGCCCGCCATCGCGGTCGGGGAAGACGACGATTACCTGATCATGTACACCAGCGGCACCACCGGCAAGCCCAAGGGCGCGCTGCTGACGCATCGGGCGCGCGTCCACCAGGCGATCCAGTGCGTCATCGACTACCACATGGATTTCAGGCAGGTCACGGTGCTGCCGGTGCCGCTGTTCCACACCGGCGGACTCAACACCTGCTTCATGCCGCACATGCTGTCCGGCGCCACCGTGATCCTGATGCAGAAGTTCGACGTGCCCGCGATGCTGCGCAGCGTGGAGGCTGAGCGCGCCACCATGCTGTTCATGGTCCCCGCCATCGCCCAGGCCATCATCGATACGCCAGACCTGGCGTCCTACGATCTGAGCTCGCTCGAATGGTTCATGTACGGCGGCGCGCCGCTGCCGCTGGAGGTGTTCCGCCGCGCGAGTGAAAGGCTGCCGCAGGTGCGCTTCCTGCAGGGATACGGCTCGACCGAGGCTTCGCAGCTCACGGTGCTGGACGCAGCCGACCACGCAGCCAAGGCAGGCGCCACCGGCAAGCCTTCGGTGCTGGCGCGGGTTCGCGTCGTCGATGCAGGCATGCGGGACGTGAAGACAGGCGAAGTCGGCGAGATCGTGGCGCGCGGCCCGTTCCTGATGAAGGCGTACTACAAGCAGCCCGAGGCGACCGCGGAAGCGTTTCGCGGCGGCTGGCTGCACACCGGGGATCTCGCGCGCGTGGACGATGAGGGTTTCATCACCATCGTCGATCGCGCGAAGGACATGATCATCTCCGGCGGCGAGAACATCTATCCCAAGGAAATAGAAGAAGTGCTGTACACGCATCCTGCGGTGCAGGATGCCGCGGTGTTCGGCATCCCCGACGACAAATGGGGCGAATCGGTGTGCGCCACCCTCGTGCTGAGGAAAGGTGCAAGCGCAACCGAGGCCGAAATCATCGATTTCTGCAGGCAGCAGCTTGCCGGTTACAAGAAGCCGCGGCTGGTGAAATTCGTCGATTCCCTGCCGCGTACCGGCGTGGGCAAAATTGCCAAGCAGGTGTTGCGCGCGCCGTACTGGCAAAATGCGGGACGCAATATCTGAGCGTGACATGAGCGGAACATGAACGAGACATGAACGAGACATGAACGAATGAGACATGAACGAAACGTGAACGAAGCATGAACGAAAATCGACCAGGTCTGCTGCTCGCCGCCGACACCGGCGGCACTTTTACCGATATCGTCGCCTACGACCCCGGGACCGGGGAACTCAGTTGTTGCAAGACGCTGACTGTGTATGAGGATCTGGTCGAAGGCGTGCTCACCGGCGTGGACAAGCTCGGCGCTGATCCGCGCCGGCTGTCGCTGGTCAAGCATGGCACGACCCACATCATCAACACCTTCCTCCAGCGCAGCGGCGCGCGCACCGCGCTGGTGACGACGCGCGGCTTTCGCGACTCCCTGGAAATCGCGCGCGGCAGCCGTCCGGTGCCGTTCCGTCTCGACTACCGCCGCCAGCCGCCGCTGGTGGCGCGCCCGTGGCGCTACGAAGTCGCGGGCCGGATCGATACCCACGGAGTGGAACTGGAGCCCCTGGATCCGGCGGAACTGGAGGCGCTCGCCGCCACCTTGCGTGCCGAAGGGGTCGAAGCGGTTGCGGTGTCCTTTCTCAATGCCTATGTGAATCCGGGCCACGAGGAAGCGGTGGCGACGCGACTGCGCGCGCTGCTCCCCGATGTCTTCGTCACCACCGGCGCGGAATTCTCGCGCGAGTGGTACGAATACGAACGCGGCGCGACCGCGGTCGCCAACGCCTATGTCGGGCCGACGATGGCGCGCTATCTGGGCCGCTTTGCCACGCGCTTCGCCGAACGCGGTTTCACCGGCCGTTGCTACATGATGGGCTCGAACGGCGGCGTGCTGACCGTGGAGGGCGCGCAGGCGCAACCGGTGGCGCTGGTGGAATCCGGGCCGATCGGCGGGTGCATCGGCGCCGCCGCGATGGCGCGCGAGCTCGGGGTGCGCAACGTCATCGCATTCGACATGGGGGGCACCACCGCCAAGTGCAGTGTCATCGACAACGGCCAGTTCCAGATCGAACCGTTCTATTGGGTGGGCGGCTACGAAGCGGGCTTCCCGATCCGCAGTCCGGTGCTGGACATCGTCGAAGTCGGCACCGGTGGCGGATCGATCGCGTGGATAGACGCGCAAACGAGGCTGCGCGTCGGTCCCAGGAGCGCGGGCTCCGAACCCGGGCCGGTGTGCTACGGCCGTGGCGGAACGGAACCGACGATCACCGATGCCAACCTGATACTGGGGCGCATCGGCTCGGACAGTTTTCTCGGCGGCGAAATGCAGCTGGACGCGGATTCAGCGCGCAGGGCATTGCAGGACAGGGTGGGCACGTCGCTCGGCTATCGCACCGCAGCGGCGCTCGATCAACTGGCACAGGGCATACTCGCCATCGCCACCATGAGCATGGGCGAGGCTATCAAGCGCATCACCCTAGAGCGCGGCCGCGACCCGCGCGACTTCGAGCTGTACGTGTACGGCGGCGGCGGGCCGCTGCACGGCGCGGTGCTGGCGCGCGAACTGCACATCCCGACCGTGGTGGTGCCGTTGCAGCCGGGAAATTTTTCCGCGATCGGCATGCTGCTGGCCGATTCGCGCATCGACGACGCGCTCACCATCACCGGTGCGCTGGAGGACGAGTCGGCGCGGAAATGCGATGCGCTGTTCGACGGCATGGAGCAGGCCGCCGCGCGCCGCCTGGTGGCGGAGTTCAGCGCCAGGCACGTCGATTTCGAACGCCAGATCGAGCTTCGCTTCCGCGGGCAGCGGCATTCCATACGGGTCACGGTCACGGCGGGACTGACCGAGCAGGGCGTGCGAGGCCTCTTCGAGGCGGCTTACCGCGAGCGCTTCGGTCACCTCGGGGCGAGTGGCAAAATTGAATTCGTCGGTTTGCGCCTGCGCGCCTGGGCACGCACCGCATCCATCAGCGTCAAGCAGCTCTTCAGCCGGACGGCGGCCTCGGGCAAAATGGCGGTGGGCAACCGTCCGGTGTATTTTCCGGAGTTGGGTGCCCGGGTGGCGACCCCGGTCTACTGGCGCGACGCATTGCCGGTCGGATTCCGCGCGACAGGGCCGGCGGTGATAGAGGAGTACGGTTCGACGACCGTGGTGGGCCCGAAGGACGAATTCAGCATCGGTTCGCTGAACGAAATACGAATTACATGCGGGTGATGCCTCTGGTGGCAGCTCGGGAAATTCACGTCGTTCCCGCGAAAACGGGAATCCAGTTGTTCGCCGGCCGCCTGTATCTCCGCCCGCGCGGGGATGACGGCAAGCCTGGTTGAAGGAGTGTCCATGAATCAGGCCACCTTGCAGGAAGTCGGGCTCGATGCGGGAGCCACAATCGACCCGGTGACGCTGGAGATGATCCGGCATTCGCTCAACGCGATTCCCAACCTGATCGAATCCAACATCTCGCGCACCGCGTACAGCCCCTTGATCTACGAATACAAGGATTTTGCGGTCGGCATCGTCGATGCGCGCGCGCGGCTGGTGTCGCAGTGCAAGGGCGGCATCCCGATCTTCATGGCCAATGCGCTCGGCACGGCGGTGAAGGATGGCATGGAGATCTACGGCGAGGACGGCATGGCGCAGGGCGATGTCGTCATCACCAATTACGCCGGCTCGATGGGGCAGCACCTGAACAACGTGGTGATGTACACGCCGATTCGTATCGGTGCCGGCGGCGCGGGCGCGGGGGGCGAACTCGCGGGTTACATGGCGGTGGTGATGCACTGGATAGACATCGGCGGCATCATCATGGGCTCGTGCTCGGCCAACGACACCAAGGAGATCTACCAGGAGGGCATACAGTTTCGCACCGTGAAGCTGTATTCCGGCGGCCAGCCCAACCAGGACATGTACCGCATGATCCGCTACAACACGCGTTTTCCCGACATGCTGATGGGCGATGTCGAGGCGCAGGTCGCGGCCTGCTTCAATGGGCGCGACATGGTCGCGGAGGTGATAGGGCGCTATGGACTGGGCACGGTGCGCGCCGGCATCGACGCCATGCTGGATCAGAGCGAACAGGTTGCCAGGGCGGCGATTCGCGACATTCCGGACGGTGTCTACACGGCCGAAGCGTTTCTGGACAACGACGGCACCGATCTGGAGCGCCGGATTCCCGTGCCGATTTCGATACGAATAGAGGGCGACCGGATCACGGTGGACTACTCGCAGGTTGCCGATCAACTCAACGGACCGCTCAACTCCGGGCGCGAAGGCGGCGCGGTGGCCGCGGCCCGCATCGCTTGCAAATACCTGCTGACGCCGGATGAACCGGCGAATGAAGGCGATTTCCGCGCGCTGACGGTGGAGATCCCGGACGGGAAATTTCTTTCCGCGGGGCCGACGGCGGCAATGGGTCATTCCGGTTCGTCGATGCCGACAGTGGTCGACACGATACTCAAGGCGTTCGCCGATGGCCTGCCGACGCGCGTGTCCGCGGCTCACCACGGTACTTACGGCATACACGTATTTCATGGCGTGCATCCCGCCACGGGCGACCGTTTTCAGCACCTGGAATCATCGATCGGCGGCTGGGGCGCGGCGCACGACAAGGACGGCGGCGGCCCGCATCGCAGCATCGTTCATGGCGATACCGTGGACGTGCCGGCCGAGATGCAGGAGGCGGGCTGTCCGCTGCGGCTGGAGTACTACCGGCTGCGCACCGACTCCGGCGGCCCGGGGAAATATCGCGGCGGGCTGGGCATCGACAAAGCTTACCGGGTGCTGGCGCCGTGCTTCGTCATCGTCGGTTTCGACCGCACCCAGTGTCCGCCATGGGGATTGAAGGGCGGCAAGGCCGGGGCAACGGGCTATGTGGAAATCATTCGCGAAGGCGAAGCGCCGCGCCACATTACCAAGGCGAACGACGTGGCGCTCAAGCCGGGGGACCTCGTATGCGTGCGCACCGGCGGGGGCGGGGGACATGGCTCGCCGCTGGAGCGCGAACCGTCCCGTGTCGCGGAGGACGTTCGCTACGGCTATATAACGCGCGAGGCGGCCCTGCTGCATTACGCTGTGGCGCTGGATGCGGCGGGCAAGCTATTGACGCGCGAAACTGCGGCAGCCAGAGCGGCGGCGGGACAAGCATCCACATAGGGCTGTGTGATGCCACGCGTACTCATCGTCGGCAGCGGTATCGCAGGGCAAACGCTCGCCTGCGCCCTCACCGGACAGGGCATGGCCTGCGATGTCGTTGAACTGAAACCGTCGTTCGACATTGCCGGCGCCGGCATGTATCTCTACGGCAATGCCCTGCGCGCGTTCCATGAGATCGGCATCATGGAGGAGATCGTTTCCGCGGGATGGGCGCCCGAGGACGACTGTTCCATCATCAGCGATGCGGCGGGCAATGAACTGCTGCGCGCACGCGTCCCGCGCCTAGCCGGGCCGGCAGTGCCCGCCCTGGTGCCGATCCGGCGCAAGGTGCTGCACGATATTCTGGCGGGCGCGGTGCAGCGCTGCGGGGTGACGGTGCGCAGGGGGGTTACTGTGGCCGCGATAGCCGAAAGCGACAGCCTGGAACCGGTGCATGTTCAATTCAACGACAACTCGACGGGAAACTACGATCTGGTGGTCGGCGCCGACGGGGTGCGCTCGAGCCTGCGCTCGCTGCTCTTTCCCGGGGTGGCGCCGCACTACAGCGGGTTCTCCAACTGGCGCGTGGTGTTGCCGCGTCCGGCGGAACTGACCCGTCCCGTGTGGATGATGGGCACAGGCAAGTCATTCGGCATCATTCCGATTTCCGCGGATGCCCTCTACATCGCCGGCGTGTCCAAGGAGCCGGGCAATCCGCGCTACGAGCGCGACGATCTTCCCCGGCTGTGCCGCGAGAGATTCTCGGGCTTCGGCGGACTGGCGCCGGCGCTGCTCGCGCGGGTGAGTGCGCCGGAGCAGATCGTCTACACGCCCATCGAGGAGGTACATCTGGCGCGTCCGTGGCACAAGGGGCGTACCGTGCTGCTGGGCGACGCCGCGCATGCCGGCACGCCGTTCTGGGCACAAGGCGCAGCCATGGCGGTAGAGGATGCCGTGCTGCTGGCGCGGCTGCTCGCAAGACAGAGGACATCCGGCGAAGCGACCGAAGCGCTGCTCGCCGAATGGACCGAACGCCGCCACGACCGCTGCCTGTTCGTGCAGCGTGGTTCCATGCACACCGGCCTGCGTTCCCACAGCGAAGCACCGGGCGCCCGGGAAGCGCTGCTCGCCTATGTGCGCGAGCGCATGCAAGGCGACATGGACAAGCGCTACGCACGCCTGGCGGAAGCGGCGTTCTGACATAGATACTGCGCGATTGACGGCAGCAGTGCTTTCAGAAACCGCGCCCAACTCGGGATTGAAGCCCTTCTCCCCCCGGGAGAAGGGTTGGGATGAGGGGATGCTCCCCGGTGTCCAGTCAATTTAAGAAAGGAAGAACGATGGCCACACCACTACCACCAGTCCGCAGAGTCACCACTGGTTTCGATGCAACCGGCCGCTCCATCATCGAAGACGACGCGCCTGCCCGCATGGTGAAGACCGTGCCCGAACGCCCCGGCTACCGGGTGAGCAACCTCTGGGCGACGCACGGCAGTCCCGCGCCATTCGCCGAACCGGATCGCATCGCGGAAACCACCGGCGTGTTGCCGCCACCCAAGGGAACGGTGATACGCGTCATCGATTTTCCGCCCGAAGCGAAGGATCCCGCCGAACGCGACCGACTGCTGCGCGCGACCTTCGCCAAGCTCTACCCCGACGCCGACCATCGCCCCGACGGCGGACCGCATCCCGGCATGCACCAGACCAACACGGTCGATTACGCCATCGTCATTCAGGGTGAGATCGTCGCGGTCATGGATCAGGGCGAAACCCTGCTCAAGGCAGGCGACGTGCTGGTCCAGCGCGGCACCAACCACGCCTGGAGCAACCGCTCGGACAACTACTGCCGGATCGCGTTTGTGTTGATTGACGGCGAGGCGTAGGGCGAACCGCAGGGCGGAGCAGGGGCCCCGCCGCAGGCGAGGATGCGACCCCGAAGGTTCGCCGGCCCGCAACGCGGGCCTTTGCGCGCATTCGGTAGGGCGGTCCCAGGCACGCCGTTCCAAACGCATAAATTGGAAAGTTTATTCTGTATAAGTCCCTAAACGGCGGACGTCTACGAGCCGTACGATTTCAATAATAAGTATAACTCCCCGCTGCACCCGCATTTCGCGCAGCGCAATGACTATCCTTTTTCCGCCAGTTCCCGTGCCCCAACCGGCGGCGCGCACGGCTTGGTCCCCATTTCCGCAGGAAGCGATACTTCAACCAGTTCCATATCGTCCGAGTAGTTCACTTCCTGATGCACCGTGCCACCCGGCAGAAACACGGAGTCACCGGCGTGGAAGCGCACCACGCCCTTGCCTTCGATCTCGAGATCCAGCCATCCTGCGGTCATGTAGAGGAACTGCATCTCGCACAAATGGGTGTGCCAGCCGGTCGGTTGCTGCGTGCCCGGATTGGCGATCATCACCTGGGCGCGCATCTTTCCCTGCGACGCTTCGGTCACGCCGAGTTCCCGGTAATTCATGTAAACGCGCCTGCCCGGAACGCTTCGGGCCGTCTCAGGCGTGGTTATTACCACCGGCATTGCGTTGCTGACCGTCATGGAATACCTCCTTCGCAGTGGGGAAACATTGTCTCGCTGAAAAGATTCCAGCATCCGCAGTCGATGCTGCACTTACTCCGCCTTGATCACCGCCTTCAACACTGCCTCCAGCGGCGGAGGCGTGGCGGCGTCCTTGAATTCTCCCTGCCGCGCGTAGATATCGGCGGAAGCGCGATGGAAACCGCCGGGCAGACCGGCTGCTTCGAAGCTGGCGGCGATCTGCTCCATTTCGTTTACCCAGCGCCATGCCTTGCGCGCGTTGAGTGCCACCTGGTCGCTTTTTTTCAACGCGTCGGGCTGGTTGGCGGCCCACACGTCAAGCAAACCACCCTCAACGCCCTCATGCAATGCGAGCGCGCGTATGTCGGCAGCAAGGGCAATCGTGCCTTTGGTCCACGCGGCGTAGCAGACCTTGAGCGCGGATGCGGTGCCAGGCGGCCCCGCCAACGGCAGCACGCGCACCGGACTGTCCGCAAAGAGTTCGGCGATAACGCTGCTATCGGGCCCGGATACGTACAGGCGCGTGGG
Source organism: Betaproteobacteria bacterium (assembly GCA_009693435.1). The sequence continues at coordinate 51,015 of SHXF01000005.1, forward strand.
TGTGCCCGGCCTGGGCGGCGGGCCGACGATGCCTCCGTCGACGAAGCGCGCCCCGGCAGCCTCGACGATCCGTCCCACTTCGCGCGTGGCGTCGGGGGAGATGGCGTTCGCGTCGAGGTACAGACCTTGGAAGCCGGCCCTGGCGACGCTGCGCGCGAGTTCGAGCGCACCGTGCGGCGGGCAGATCGCGAGGATCACCTCGCAGCTGCGAATGGTCTGCTCCATCGTTCCAGCGTCTTCCAGCCCTCCCGCGCGCGCCCGTTGCGCGGTGGCGCCGCTGCGCCCTGCCGAGGCCCAGGCGACGCGATGGCCGAGCGCCACTGCGCAAGCGCCGACGGCGGCGCCCATTTCACCGGGGTGCAGCAATGCAATGTTCGTCGCGGGCACTGGACCTCCTCGTCAAGTAATCTGCCTGGTGTGCGGATCCGCCATCCTGCTTTTTCTATTTTGCAGGAACGGCACCGCTTTCGGCGCTCACATTTTGTGCGTCACGGCTTGCAGTCTTTGTGTCCGTTGCGCCGTCGTCCCGGCTGAGCAAGCGTTCCGCCGTTGGCAATGAATCGGCGTTCCACCCGCCGCCCAGCGCCCGGATCAACAGCACGCTGGCGACCAGCCGGCGGCTGCGTATATCCATGGCGGCGCGTTCGGCGTTGAGCGCGGTCGCCTGCAGGGTGACCACGCTCAGGAAGTTGATCAGCCCCGCCTTGTATTGATTCATCGCGAGCGCCACCGATTGCCGCGCAAGCTGGAGTGCTTCGTCCTGCACCCGTGCCTCCTGCTCGAGTATGCGCAAGGTCGCGAGGTTGTCCTCGACTTCCTGCAGTCCGGTGAGCACTGTTTGCCGGTATGCGGCGACGTTGGCGTCATAGCCGGCGATGGCCTGGTCGGTCAGGGCGCGCCGCTGGCCACCATCGAATAGTGTTTGCGCCAGGGTCGCCCCTATCGACCAGAAACGGCTGGGCGCGGTCAGCCACTGCGCCATGTCGGCCGTCTGGTAGCCGAGTGCGCCGGACAGCGTCAGGGCCGGAAAATAGCCGGCGTGTGCCACGCCGATCTGGGCGTTCGCCGCGGCGACGCGCCGCTCGGCCGCGGCAATGTCGGGGCGCCGCTCCAGCAGCGCCGATGGCAGGCCGACCGGCACCTCGGGCGGCTGCGCACTGAAGGGCGCGTTAGGCAGGGTGAACTCGGCAGGTGCCTTGCCGACCAGGAGCGCAATGGCGTGCTCCAATAGCGCGCGCTGCACGCCGAGATCGATCGCCTGCGCCTGCGTGGTGCGTACCTGCGCTTGCGCTTGTATGGTGTCGGCCCTGGCGACGGTGCCGGCGTTGTACTGGTTCTGCGTGAGCTGTACGGAGCGCTCGTAGGCGGCAATGGTGTCATCCAGCAGTTGTTTTTGCGTGTCCAGCACGCGCAGCTGGAAATAACTCTGCGCGAGTTGCGCCTGCGCCGACAGGCGCGCCGCTTCCAGATCCGCGGCACTCGCCTGCGCGCCTGCGGCACTGGCTTCGACGGTGCGCCCGATCCGGTTCCACAGATCCGCTTCCCAGGTCGCGTTGAACGGTAGGTTGTGGTTGCTGACGGCGCCCCGGGAAACAGGCGTCGCGGAAGGCTGCGCGATGGTGGTGGACGAGGCGCGCGAGCGCGTGTTGGTGAATGCGCCGGTAACCGTCGGAAAGTATCCTGCGCGCGACTGCTGCGCGAGCGCGCTCGCCTGACGAAAACGCGCCTCGGCCAGCGCGAGGTTCTGATTGGACACATTCACCTGCTGCTGCAACTGGTCGAGCAGCGGATCGCCGAATATCTGCCACCAGTTGCCGCGCAATTCGTGATCGCGGGGTTCGGCTGTCTTCCACCCCGCCATCTCCCGGAACGCCGCGGGCGTAGCTGCGCTCGGGCGCACGTAGTCCGGTCCGGCGCCACAGCCGGCAAGGCATGCCAGCAGCACGCCGCTGAGCACGCGGCACAGTGTCGCCGTCTGCATGCGGAAGTCTCTCATTCGGGGCTCTTTCATGTCTGCGCTGCTTGCGGCCGTCCGGATGCGGAAGGCCCGGTCAGAGGCTGCGGCAATGCCGCGCCAGAACGCCGCCTGCGCTGCGCCCACAGCCGGAACCGGTCCAGATAAAGATAGACCACCGGCGTGGTGTAAAGGGTGAGTAGCTGGCTGACGGCGAGGCCGCCGACGATGGCAATGCCGAGCGGGCGGCGGAATTCCGCACCATCGCCCGCGCCCAGCGCCAGCGGCACGGCGCCCAGCAGCGCCGCCACGGTGGTCATCATGATGGGCCTGAAACGCAGCAGGCAGGCCTGGAAGATCGCGTCCCGCGGGGACAGGCCGTGGCGGCGTTCGGCGTCGAGCGCGAAGTCGATCATCATGATGGCGTTCTTCTTGACGATGCCGATCAGCAGGATCACGCCGATGAAGGCGATGATACTGAATTCCGTGTCGCAGGCGAGCAGCGCCAGCAGCGCGCCCACCCCCGCCGAAGGCAGGGTGGAGAGTATGGTGACCGGATGGACCAGGCTCTCGTAGAGCACACCGAGCACGATGTACACCGCCAGCAGTGCGGTCAGGATCAGCCAGGGCTGGCTTTGCAGCGACGCCTGAAAGGCGCGTGCCGTGCCCTGGAAAGTGCCGTGCACCGAGGTCGGGACGCCGATGCTGTCCATGGTGTCGCTGATGGCACGGGTGGCGTCCGACAGCGAGACGCCGGGGGGCAGGTTGAAGGAAATGGTGGAGGCGGCGAACTGACCCTGGTGATTGACGTTGAGTGCCGTGTTGGTCGGCTCGTAGCGGCTGAAGGCGGACAGTGGTACCGCGGTGCCGTCGGTTGCCATGACGTAGATCAGCTTGAGCGATTCCGGGCTTTGCCAGTATTCCGGCGCCGCTTCCATGACTACGCGGTACTGGTTGAGCGGGTTGTAGATGGTCGAGACCTGGCGCTGGCCGAAGGCGTCGTTCAAGGTCGCATCTATCATGCGCGTGGTGACCCCCAGGCGTGCTGCCGTGTCCCGATCGATCACCAGTGAGGTCTGCAGGCCGCGCTCCTGCTGGTCGGTATTCACGTCGACCAGTTCCGGCCGATCCGCGAGCGCGCGCCGCAGGCGCGGGTCCCAGGCGCGCAATTCAGCGAGTTCGTCGGCCTGCAGGGTGAACTGGTACTGCGCGTTGCTCGGTCGTCCGCCTATGCGTATGTCCTGCACCGGCACGAGGAACAGGCTGGCACCGGGTTCGCGCGCCAGGTTGCCGCGCAGGCGCGCCACCACCCTGTCCGCGGACAGGGTGCGTTCGTTGAGCGGCTTGAGGGTGGCGAACATGAAACCGCTGTTGCGCCCGCCGCCGGTGAAGGCGATCACGTTCTCCACCGCCGGATCGGCGCGCACGATGTCGACAAAATTGGCGAGCTTGATGCGCATCGCCTGAAACGAAATGCTCTGGTCCGCCTGGATGTTGCCGACCAGCCGGCCGGTGTCCTGCTGCGGAAAGAATCCCTTCGGGATGATCACATACAGGTAGACGTTGAGGCAGACAGTCGCAAACAGCAGCACCATCATCAACACGCCGTGGCGCAACGCCCAGCCGAGCGATCGTCCGTAGCCGCGCACCAGTGCAGCGAAGGCGCGCGAGGCGGCGCGTTGCAGGCGGCCTGGCTGATGGCCGGATGCGTTGGTGTCGCGACCGCGCAGCAGCAGCGCACACATCATCGGTGTAGTGGTCAGCGACACCAGCAGCGACACCATGATGGCCACAGACAGGGTGACCGCGAATTCTCGGAACAGCCGGCCCACGATGCCGCCCATCAGCAGGATGGGAATGAACACCGCGATCAGCGACAGGCTCATCGACAGCACCGTAAACCCCACTTCGCGTGCGCCCAGCAGGGCGGCCTGCACCGGCTTCATCCCCCGCTCAATGTGGCGTGACACGTTTTCCAGCACGACGATGGCGTCGTCGACGACGAATCCGGTGGCTATGGTGAGGGCCATGAGGGAGAGGTTGTTCAGGCTGTAGCCGAGCAGGTGCATGACGCCGAAGGTGCCTATCAGCGAAATGGGCACCGCAACGCTGGGAATAAGCGCCGCACGGACATTCCCCAGGAACAGGAACACCACCATGATCACCAGCGCGGTGGAGATAAGCAGGGTGCGCTCGACTTCGCGCAGCGAGGCGCGGATGGTAGGCGTGCGGTCCAGCGCGACTTCCAGGTTGATGGCGCTGGGAATGGAGGCGCGCATCAGCGGCAGCAGGTCGCGAATGCGGTCCACAGTCTCGATGATGTTGGCATTCGGCTGGCGGTTCAGGATCACCAGCACCGAGGGCTTGCCGTTGGCGGACCCGGCGTTGCGCAGGTCCTGCACCGAGTCGACGACTTCGCCGACGTCGGACAGGCGCACCGCCGCGCCATTGCGATAGGCCACAATCAGCGGCAGGTATTCGGCCGCCTTTTTCGCCTGGTCGTTGGCGTAGATCTGCCACTGCCGCTCGCCATCCTCGACCACACCCTTGGGACGGTTGGCATTGGTGGCGGCGATGGCGGCGCGCACCGCCTCGAAGCCGATGCCGTACTTGTTGAGCGCATTCGGATTGAGTTCCACGCGCACCGCCGGCAGGGCGCTGCCGCCTATGGTCACCTGGCCTATGCCCCGCACCTGCGCGAATTTCTGCGCGAGTATGGTGGAGGCGGCGTCGTACATCTGTCCCTGGGTCATCGATTCCGATGTCAGCGACAGGATCATGATGGGCGCGTCGGCCGGATTGACCTTGCGATAGGTCGGATTATTCGGCAGGCCCGTGGGCAGCAGGGTTCGCGCGCCGTTTATGGCCGCCTGCACTTCCCGGGCGGCGCCGTCTATGTCGCGGCTGAGGTCGAACTGCAACACCACGCGCGTCGAGCCGAGCGAACTTGAGGAGGTCATCTCCGTGATGCCGGCGATGCGTCCCAGCGCGCGCTCCAGCGGTGTCGCAACCGTTGCCGCCATCGTCTCCGGGCTCGCCCCGGGCAATTGCGCCTGCACCGATATGGTCGGATAGTCGACCTGCGGCAGTGGCGAGACCGGCAACAGCCGGAACGCCATGATGCCGGCAAGCGCGAGACCCACGGTCAGCAGGGTCGTGGCGACCGGCCGGGCTATGAACGGTGCGGAGACGTTCATGACCTTGTGGGGTCGCCCGATGCGGCGGGATTTCCGCCGGGTTGCGCCGGCACGGCCGACAGGGACACACCTGAGTTCCCGGCGCCGAAGCGGCGCGCGAGCTTGTCGAAAGCCAGGTAGATCACCGGCGTGGTGAACAAGGTGAGTACCTGCGAGAGCAGCAACCCGCCCACCATGGTGATGCCCAGCGGATGGCGCAGTTCCGAGCCCACGCCGCTGCCGAGCATCAACGGCAGCGCCGAGAGCAGCGCCGCCATGGTGGTCATCATGATGGGCCGGAAGCGCAGCAGCGCTGCCTGGCGGATGGCTTCCAGCGGGCTCATGCCTTCGTTGCGCTCGGCGTCCAGGGCGAAGTCGATCATCATGATGGCGTTTTTCTTGACGATGCCGATCAGGAGGATGATGCCGATGATGCCGATGATGCCGAGGTCGCTGCCGGCGATCATGAGCGCGAGGAGCGCGCCCACGCCGGCCGAGGGCAGGGTGGACAGTATGGTGATGGGATGGATATAGCTCTCGTACAGCACGCCCAGCACGATGTACATGGTGACTATGGCGGCGAGGATGAGCAGCAGGGTATTGTCCAGCGACGCCTGGAAGGCGAGGGCAGCCCCCTGGAAGCGCGTCTGCAGGCCGGCAGGCATGGCGAGTTCACGTTCGGCATCGCGTATGGCACGCACGGCATCGCCGAGCGAAGCGGGCGAGTTGCCCTCGCGTCCGAGGTTGAACGACAGGGTTGCGGACGGAAACTGGCCCAGATGGTTGATCACCAGCGGCGCGGGCTTTTCGCTGATCTTCGCCACGGTGGCGAGGCGCACCTGCTGCGGTAACCCGGCAGCGCCGGAACCGGGCAGACTGGAATTCACATAGATGTCCCCCAGGGCCGCTGGGCCGTTGCGATATTCGGGCCCCACTTCCAGCACCACCCGGTACTGCGTGGTCTGGGTGAAGATGGTGGACACCAGCCGCTGGCCATAGGCGTTGTACAGGGCATTGTCGATCGAGGCAGGCGTCACGCCCAGCCGGCTCGCCGTGGCACGGTCGATTTCTACGTAGGTCTGCAGTCCGTCGTCCTGCAGGTCGCTCGCCACGTCGGCCAGTTGCGGCAACTGCCGCAGGCGCGCCAGCAGCCGCGGCACCCACAGGCTCAATTCGGCCGGGTCGGCGTCTTCGACGCTCATCTGATACTGGGTGCGGCTGACGCGGTTTTCTATGGTCAGGTCCTGCACCGGCTGCATGTAGAGCGCGATGCCTTCGATCTTCGCCAGGCGCGGCTGCATGCGGCGGATGACTTCCAGTGCGCTGATGCGGGAACCGTCCGGATTGCGCGCATCCGGCGGCTTCAGATTGATCAGTATGCGGCCGCTGTTGAGGGTGGCGTTGATGCCGTCCACACCGATGAAGGACGACAGGCTCTCGACGGCGGAATCCTCCAGCACGGCGCTCGCCAGGACCTGCTGGCGTTCCGCCATGGCGGCAAAGGAGATCGACTGGGATGCCTCCGACACGCCCTGGATGACCCCGGTGTCCTGAATGGGAAAGAAGCCCTTGGGTATGAACAGGTAGAGTACGACGGTGAGCACCAGGGTGGCAATGGCCACGAGGAGGGTGGCAGCTTCGCGCTGAAGCACCCAGTCCAGCGCCACCCCGTATCGGGCGATGATCCGGTCGAAGTAGCGGCCGCTGACCCGGTAGAACCAGCCTTGCTGCGCTTCGGGCGTGTGGCGCAGCAGGCGCGCGCACATCATCGGTGTCAAGGTCAGGGACACCACCGCCGAGATGAGAATCGCCACCGCGAGCGTGATGGCGAATTCGCGAAACAGCCGTCCCACGACATCGCCCATGAACAGCAGCGGAATCAGCACGGCAATAAGCGAAAAGGTCAGCGAGATGATGGTGAAGCCTATTTGCTGCGCGCCCTTCAGTGCCGCTTCCAGCGGCGCGTAGCCCTTCTCGATGTAGCGCGAAATGTTTTCTATCATCACGATGGCGTCATCGACGACGAACCCCGTCGCCACGGTCAACGCCATCAAGGTGAGGTTGTTGATGCTGAACCCGGCGAAATACATGACGCAGAAGGTGCCGATCAGGGAGACGGGCACCGCGATGCTGGGGATGATCGTCCCGGACGCGGTGCGCAGGAAAAGGAAAATCACCATCACCACCAGCGCGATAGCGAGCAGGAGTTCGAACTGCACGTCCTTGACCGAGGCGCGGATGGTGGTGGTGCGGTCGGTGAGCAGGGTCACTTCCACCGAACCCGGCAGGGTTGCCTGCAACCGCGGCAACAAGCCCTTCACCCGGTCCGCCACTTCGATGACGTTGGCGCCGGGTTGGCGCTGGATATTGAGAATCACCGCCGCGGATTCATTGGCCCAGGCCGCCAGCCGCACGTTCTCCACGTCATCGACCGAGGTGGCGATGTCCGCCATGCGCACCGGCCGGCCATTGCGCCAGGCGACGATGAGGGCCAGGTATTCGTCCGCCGACTTGAGCTGATCGTTGGCATCGATGGTGGAGGCGCGGGCGGGTCCGTCGAAGCTGCCCTTGGCCTGGTTGACATTGGCATTGGCTATCGCCAGTCGCACGTCATCCAGGCTGAGACCGTAGGCCGCCGCCGCCTTGGGATTGACCTGGATGCGCACAGCAGGGCGCTGGCCGCCGCTCAAACTCACCAGTCCGACACCCGGAAGCTGGGAAATCTTTTGCGCGAGGCGCGTATCCACCAGGTTCTGCACTTTCGGCAGCGGCATGGTCTCGGAGGTGATGGCGAGGGTGATGATGGGCGAATCCGCCGGATTGACTTTGCTGTAAATCGGCGGAACGGGCAGGTCCTGTGGCAGAAGATTGCTCGCCGCGTTGATCGCGGCCTGCACTTCCTGCTCCGCGACGTCCAGGGTCAGCGCGAGGCTGAACTGCAGGGTGATCACCGAGGCGCCGCCGGAGTTGGTCGATGCCATCTGATTGAGTCCGGGCATCTGGCCGAACTGGCGTTCCAGCGGCGCGGTGATCGACGAGGTCACCACTTCGGGACTCGCGCCCGGATACAAGGTGACCACCTGTATGGTCGGGTAGTCCACTTCCGGCAGCGCCGACAGCGGCAGCATGCGATAGGAGACCAGACCGGCGAGCACGATGGCGAGCATCAGCAGCGAGGTGGCCACCGGACGCAGGATGAACAGGCGGGAAGGATTCATCGATCGCGCTATCGGTCGCAGCTACTGCGGGGACGGCGCGCCGGCATCTGCACCTTTGCGCCAACCGCCTTTGCGCAATTCCCCCTTGGCGGATTGGTCTTTGCCGGATTCTCCTTTGGCGGACTCACCTCTGCCTGATTCACCTCTGCCTGATTCACCTCTGCCTGATTCACCTTTGCCGAATTCGCTCTTGCCGTCTTCCAGCTTGCCGTCTTCCCGCTTGCCGCCTTCCCGCTTGCTGCCTTCGCCGCGACCGCCCTTGCGGCCGTCCTTTCCTGCTGCGGCATTGCGCCCGCCGACATCAACCTTGCCGCCCTGACGAAGTTTGTCGGCGCCGTCGGTGACCACGATTTCGCCCGGGGCCAGGCCTTTTTCTATGGCGATATTTTCGCCCTGCACGGGCCCCAGGCTCACCTGCCGGATGGTGACGGTGCTGTCCTCCTTCACGACGTAGACGAATGTGCCCTGGCTGCCGCGCTGCACCGCCGCCGACGGAATCACGGTTGCGCCTTGTTTCATTTCCAGCTGCATGCGCGTATTGACGAACTGGTTCGGGAACAGGCTGAAATCCTTATTGGAAAACTGGGCTTTGAGCTTGAGCGTGCCGGTGGTGCTGTCGATCTGGTTATCCACGGTGAGCAACGTGCCGGTGGCCAGCCGGGTTTTTTCGGCCCGGTCCCATGCTTCGACGGGAAGCTTCTCCCGTGCCCGCAGTTTCGCCATGACGCCGGGCACGTTGTCTTCGGGCATGGTGAACACCACGCTGATCGGCTCCAGTTGCGTGATGACGACGATGCCGCTCGCGTCGCCCGCGCGCACGATGTTGCCGGGATCGACAAGACGCAGACCGAGCCGGCCGCTGATGGGCGCGGTGATGCGACAGTAGTAGAGCTGAAGCTTTGCCGTGTCGATGGCCGCCTGGTCCACCTTTGCCGTGGCTTCGTATTGCCGCACCAAAGATTCCTGCGTGTCGAGCTGCTGTCGGGCGATCGAGTCCTGCTGGAACAGCGTTCGATAACGCTCCAGGTCGAGCCGCGCATTGCGCAGTAGCGCCTGGTCCCGCGCCATCTGCCCTTCGGCCTGGGCGAGTTGTGCTTCCCAGGTGCGCGGATCGATCTCCGCCAGCAGGTCGCCGGCCTTCACGATCTGTCCTTCGGTAAACAGCGTTCTCATCAATTGGCCGTCGATGCGCGAGCGCACTGTCACGGTGGCCAGGGGCGTGACCGTGCCCAGTCCGGCGAGAATCACCGGAACATCGGCGCTCTTTGCCGGCACCGCTACCACCGGCATCGGGCGGTTAGGGTCGAATCCCTTCCGGCCGCCCGGTCGCTGCTTATGTTGCACCGCCTGCGGTTCGCCGGATGGCGCGACATAGTAGAAGTAGTAACCGGCCGCGCCGGCCGCCGCGATCAGGCAAAGCAGGAACACCGACAGCCCCCAGTTTCGGGGCTTGCGGCCGCCGGAGGGGGCGGCGTAACCGAGTTCGGCGTCTGGTTCGTTCATGTAGGAACCTGAAATGCAGGGAATGGGAAAGTGGGAAGGGATGCTTATAACGCTCACGTACGGCTACCGGCAAGTCGCGCCTGTTACCAGATGTGTCTCTTCTTTCGGGTCAATCGAGGCTGCGCATCCCGTCCGCGTGTCCGCTAGACCCCCAGCCCGCCCTTTGAGATCCCCGAAAGCAGGATGGCAGGAACTGCTGCCACCCGGAACCACGGGTCGGTGAGCAGCGTCAGGGTCACGCCGCGGGTGCTTTGCCGGCATTCTCCGACGAAAGTGCAATGGCGTTGTCGCGCAGCACCCGCTTCAGAATTTTTCCGGTGGCGCTTTTCGGCAATTCGGCAACGATGTCGACCTGCGCCGGCGCCTTGTAGGCAGCCAGTTTTTCCCTGCACCACTTGCCGATGTCCTCGCCGGTCAGAGCGGCGTTCTCGCCCAGCACTGCGGCAACGCGCACCACTTCGCCCTTGACCGGGTCGGGCACGCCGTAGACCGCCACTTCCTTGATGCCGGGGATCTGGTACAGATAGTGCTCAACCTCAGCGGGCCAGACCTTGAAGCCCGAGACATTGATCATGTCCTTCACCCGATCGACGATGAATACATAGCCTTCTTCGTCCTGGCGGCCGATGTCGCCCGAATGCAGCCAGCCAGTGCGCAGGGCGCGCGCAGTCTCCTGCGGATTGCCCCAGTAGCCCTTCATCACGCCGGGCCCGCGGATGACGATTTCGCCCCATTCACCGCGCGCCACTTCCTTGTCGTTCTCGTCGAAGATGCGCACCTCGAAATCTTCGATCGCGGTGCCGACGCTGCCGAACTTGTGTTTGGTGACGTGGTTGTACGCGGCGCAGGGCGCGCACTCGGTGAGGCCGTAGCCCTCGTATACCAACTGTCTGTAGGATTCGGTCCAGCGGCGCGATATTTCCTGCGGCATGGTGGCCGCGGCCGAGAAAAAATAGCGCACAGAGGCCAGTTTTTCTGCGGCCACGCCGGCACTCAGGAGTGCGATGTAAATGGTAGGCACGCCGAAGAACATGGTGACCTTGTCACGCGCGATGCTATCGATGACCTGGTCCGGGACGAAACGGCGATGCAGCACCACGGTGGCGCCCGACTCGAATGCGCCGTTCATGATGAAATTCTGGGCAAACACGTGGAACAGCGGCAGGAATACGATCAGCCGGTCGGCGGGCCGCATGCCGGCGCAGGCCGCCGTGGTGCGCACGTTCGACTGCACGTTGCGATGGCTCAGGGTGACGCCCTTGGGTACGCCGGTGGTGCCGGAGGAATAGAGCAGGGCAGCCGGGTCGTCCGGCTTCATGCGGGTGCATTTCAGCGGCACAGAAGCACCCAGTTCCAGCCACTCTTTCAGATTCGGCAGGTCGGCCGTACCTTCACAGATCACGACCTGGTCGAGCAGCGGACAGTCGTCGCGCGGGATGTGGGGCAACAGGTCGGCAACAGTGAAAATAATTCCGGCACCGGAATCGTTGATGATGAATTTGACTTCCTCGGACTTGAAGATGGCATTGATCGACACTGCCACGGCGCCTGCCCGCAGCACCGCCAGGTAGACCAGCGCGAATGCAGGAATGTTGGGCAGGTACAGGGCCACCCGGTCGCCCCGCTTTACGCCGCGCAGCAGCAGCGCGCGGGCCAGCGCGGCTGCGCAATCATTGAGCGCAGCGTAGGCGATCTGGCTGCCTTCGAAGACGATCGCCGGATGCTGCGCGGTGCGCAGCGCGGCCAGTTGCACATGATCGGCGACGTTCATGCAGTGATCAGCCGAGCGCGTCGGCGATGGCCTTGCCCATCTCGTCGGTCGACGCTTTGCCGCCGATGTCGCGGGTGCGCGGTCCTTCCGTAAGCACGCGCTCTATCGCGCGCACTATGCTGTCTGCGGCGGCCTTGTGTCCCAGGTGCTCCAGCATCATGGCGCCCGACCAGATTTGTCCCACCGGGTTGGCGATATTCCTGCCAGCGATGTCCGGTGCCGACCCGTGCACCGGCTCGAACAACGATGGATAGCGGCCCTCCGGGTTGATGTTGCCCGAGGGTGCGATGCCGATGGTGCCGGTGCAGGCCGGTCCCAGATCGGACAGGATGTCGCCGAACAGGTTTGAACCCACGACCACGTCGAACCAGTCCGGATGCTGCACGAAATGCGCGGTGAGAATGTCGATGTGGTACTGATCGACGCGAATGTCCGGATACTCTTTCGCCATGGCGGCAAAACGCTCGTCCCAGTAGGGCATGGTGATGGATATCCCATTCGATTTGGTGGCCGAGGTCACATGCTTTTTCGGCCGCGTCTTCGCCAGCTCGAAGGCATAGCGCAGGATGCGGTCGGTGCCGTGGCGCGTGAAGGTGGACTGTTGCACCACCGTTTCACGCTCGGTGCCGTCAAACATGCGCCCGCCTACGGAGGAGTATTCGCCTTCGGTATTTTCACGCACCACCCAGAAATCGATGTCACCGGGATTGCGGTCGCGCAGCGGAGACTGTATCCCCGGCATCAGGCGCACTGGACGCAGATTGACATAGAGATCGAAAGACCGCCGCATCGGGATCAGCAATTCCCACAGGGACACATGGTCGGGCACGCCGGGATAGCCGCAGGCGCCGAAAAAAATCGCGTCGTGCTTGCTGATGGATTGCAGGCCGTCCACCGGCATCATGCGGCCATGTCTGGCGCGGTACTCGCAACTCCACGGATATTCGTCCCACTCGAAGCCCAGGTCGAACTTTCTGCCGATGGCCTCCAGGGTCCGGATGCCTTCGGGCATGACTTCCTTGCCGATGCCATCCCCGGGAATCACGGCGATTTTGTATTTTTTCATGTCTATTGCGCCCTCGGTTGATCGTCCTGCGGACGATGGCGTTATGGCCGGTTGGCGGCTCGCGCCGGGCCTAGAACGCGACGTTGTCGCGGCCCTTCAGTTTGAGCATCTGGCGCGCGTCCTCGGCAGTGGCGATCTGGAGGCCCAGTTCCTCGAGGATGCGGCGCACCTTGGCAACCTGTTCTGCGTTGGTCTTTGCCAGCGTGCCGCGTCCCAGCCACAGGCTGTCCTCCAGGCCGACCCGCACGTTGCCGCCCATGGTTGCCGATTGCGCGGCGATGAACATCTGGTTGCGTCCCGCGCCCAGCACCGACCACAGGTAGGCGTCGCCGAACAGCCGGTCGGCGGTGCGCTTCATGTGCAGCACGTCTTCCGGGTGCGGGCCGATGCCGCCGCGGAGGCCGAACACCGACTGGATGAACAGCGGCGGCTTCACCAGCCTGCGGTCGAGGAAATGCGCTGCGGTGTACAGGTGGCCGATGTCGTAGCACTCGATCTCGAAGCGCGTGTCATTGCCGCTGCAGGATTCGAGGATGTAGGCGATGTCCTTGAAGGTATTCCTGAAGATGCGCTCGTCGCTGCCGAGCAGGTAGGGCTTTTCCCAGTCGTACTTCCATTCGCTGTGGCGGCCGGCCATTTCGTACAGCCCGAAATTCATCGAACCCATGTTGAGCGAGGCGACCTCCGGTTTCAGGCGCAGCGCCGGCTGCAGGCGCTCTTCGATGGACATGGTGGGTGCGCCGCCCGTTGTCAGGTTGAGCACCGCGTCCGATGCCTCCCTGATTCTCGGCAGGAAGCGCCGGAACATTTCCGGATCTTGGGTGGGGCGTCCGTCCGCGGGTTCGCGCGCATGCAGGTGAATGATGGCGGCCCCGGCTCGTGCTGCGCCGATCGCCGCTTCGGCAATTTCGTCCGGTGTCACCGGCAAGTACGGCGACATGGTGGGTGTGTGGATGGAGCCGGTGACGGCACAGGTGATGATGACTTTGCCTTGGGGTGCGGCCATGGTGTGTTGTCCTGCGAGATTTGTCGTGTGTGAGTTTCAGACGGCGTCGCGGCGGCGAAGCGGGCCGGAGAACGCGGTTTGTCCTTGAAGCAGGGCGAATTCTAGTCCCCTCTGCCGCCGCCGTGTTTCCCGCGACACCAAGGCGCGGCGTTGCGGCGCAGTCCTGCCGCGGGCATGGGCTACAATTCTCGCGTTTCCACATTGACTTTCCCGGCTGTATGCGGAGAACCTGCGCGACGTGAATCTGCTGGCCATCGAGACTTCCACGGAATACTGCTCGCTTGCGGTCGCATCGGGCGACAGCGTCTGGGCCCGCCACGAACTGGCCGGCCAGCGCCATGCGGAAACCATACTCCAGGCGATTCGCGAACTGCTGACGAGCGCAGGTCTGGCCATCGCCGACATTGAAGGCATTGCCTACGGCGCCGGGCCGGGATCATTTACCGGATTGCGTGTTGCCTGCGGCGTCGCTCAGGGTCTCGCGATGGCGGGCGACATCGGGGTAGTGGGGATAGTTTCGTTGCTCGCGGTTGCGGAACAATCAGGCGCGCGGCGCGCCATCTGCTGCATCGATGCGCGCATGGGCGAGGTGTATCATGCCGCGTATCGTCGCAATGCCGATGACAGCTGGACCGAACTGATTCCGCCCCGCGTGTGCCGGCCAGACGCGGTGCCGCCTGTTCATGATGCCGATAGCGAGGGTTCGTGGAGCGGTTGCGGCAGCGGCTTTCTGGCGTATCGCGATATCCTGGAACTTCGCTACGCGGGACAACTGGTGTCCATCGTTCCCGATGCGTTGCCCACGGCAAGCGCAATGCTGCGGCTGGCGAAGCCGCGATTCGACGCGGGTGCGGCACGCGAACCGGGGTCGGCCATCCCGGTATACATTCGTGATCGTGTGGCCCTGAAGACAAGCGAGAGAGCATGAGCGCGGTGATGCGCCCCGTAGCGGGTCTCGAACCGATGAGCGAAGCCGATCTGGCCGATGTGATGGCAATCGAGCAGGCGATCTACGCCTTTCCCTGGACCATAGGCAATTTCCACGATTCGTTGCGCGCAGGCTACCGTTGCCTCGTGTATCGGACTGGGCGTTCCCCGCGCTCTGCACATTCTTGCGCGGGGGGGATGGATGGCTGTATGGCCGGGTATGCAGTAATGCTGGTTGCGGCCGGAGAAGCGCATCTGCTGAACCTGAGCGTTGCATTGGCTTGCCAGCGCCGCGGTCATGGCTCGCTGGTGCTGAAGCAACTCATCGGACTCGCCCGCGACTGCGGAGCGGAGCGGCTGTTCCTCGAGGTGCGGCCTTCGAATGACGCGGGGCGCAAGCTGTACGCGCGTCACGGATTCACCGAAGCAGGCGTGCGCCGCAACTACTACCCGGCGGCCGAGGGCCGCGAAGACGCGCTGGTGCTGTCGTTGCTGCTGTGAGGGCAGGGTGAGCCGGCGCGAGCAGTTCCTCAACGAGATGGGCCTGGGACCGGTTTGGTTTCTGCGCACGCGCGCTGAACAGGAAACGACGCAGGAAACCGGGCGGGCGATTCACCCGGCAATGCCGGACGATGCAGGAATGGATGCGCTTCCCCGCGCGGCTATTACCGCGGGGGGCGGAGCGATCCCGGGCCTGAAGGAAGGCGATTCGCATCCTGGCGCAGGGGCGCTGCAGTCTCTGGCGGCAGGCGACGAACGCAGCGCGCGCATTGCGGGCATGGACTGGGCCGAACTGAGACAGGCGGTCACGGGTTGCCAGGCCTGCGCGTTGCACGCCACTCGTCGCAACACGGTCTTCGGCAGCGGGGACGAACGGGCGGAATGGATGATAGTCGGAGAAGCGCCCGGGGCCGAGGAGGACGCCCGCGGCGAACCGTTTGTCGGTCAGGCGGGCAAATTGCTCGACAACATGCTGGCGGCGATCGGACTGATCCGAGGCAAGAATGTGTACATCGCCAACGTGCTGAAGTGCCGCCCGCCTGGCAATCGCAATCCCGAACCCCGCGAGGTGGCGCAGTGCGCCCACCACCTGGTGCGTCAGGTGGCGCTGGTTCAGCCCAAACTGATACTTGCCATGGGACGGTTTGCAGCGCAGACGCTCCTCGATACCGAGGCGAGCATTTCCAGCCTGCGCGGCAGGGTGCATCGCTACCAGGGTGTGCCGACCGTCGTCACCTACCATCCCGCCTATCTGCTGCGCACCTTGCCGGACAAGGCCAAAGCCTGGGCGGACCTGTGCCTCGCCCGGCACACCTTGTCCGCGGCGGCAGGCTGACAAGAGCATCGCGCCGCAATCCTGCGAAGACTGCCGGCGTCGCCGATCGGCGAGCCGTCGAGCGTCATTGAGGGACCGAAAACCGCATCGCCGTCGCACGCAACCGCTACATCAAGGCGGTGCAGGAATACAACACGCCGCCGCGCAGCGTGACCAGCTGGATCAATCGCTGGCGGAATTCGAGCAACGCAAAAGCGGCGCTTCCGCTGGTTGCATTGCTTGAAAACGTCACCCCGCGCCAGCGCGCCATTGAACAATTCGGCAGACTGCGCATCTGGGATACCGAACACAACTGCGGTGTGCTGATCTACGTTCTGCTGGCCGATCGCACCGTGGAAATCATCGCCGATCGCGGCATCAATGCCAGAAAAGATGCCAACGAATGGGAAGATATCTGCACGAACATGCAGCGTGAGTTTGCATCAGGGCGATTCGAGGCCGGTGCCATCGCCGGGATTCGGGCTATCAGCGACCTGCTGGGCGCTCACTTTCCCGTCGCGGGACGGGACAATCCGAACGATCTGCCGGACCGGCCGATACTTCTCTAGCCAGTCGCCGCGCGTTCGCGCTGCGCCGGGATTCCGTTCAATGCCGTTCCATGCCGATCAGGTGCAGCGAATCTCCCTGGCGCTGGTTATACCTGTGGCGTTGAATGACCAGCAGCATGGAGCCGGCGACGAACGCGCCAAACATCAGGATGATGATGTTGATGTGGATGTTTCCCCAGATCATGGCCGAATAGAGCACCAGCATCAGCAGAATCGAAAGGTTCTCGTTGAAATTCTGCACCGCAATCGAGTGGCCCGCGGACAGCAGCACGTGGCCCCGGTGCTGCAGCAGCGCGTTCATCGGCACGACGAAGAAACCGGCCATCGCGCCGACCACGACCAACAGCGTGTAGACCGCCGGCATCGCGCTGACGGTCACCATCAGCATCACCACCAGGCCCATGATGACTCCGGCGGGCAACACCCTGAGCGATCCGCGCAAGGGAACGATTCGCGCAGCCAGCACCGCGCCTATCGCGATGCCGACCGCCGTTACGCCCTGAAGCGCGGCGCCTTTGTCCAGGGGCAGTCCGAGGTGGGACTCGGCCCAGCGCAGCACGATGAATTGCAGGGTGGCGCCCGCGCCCCAGAAAAGCGTGGTCACCGAGAGTGATATCTGCCCCAGCTTGTCCTTCCACAGGGTGGTGAAGCAATGGCCGAAATGGCAGACAAGCACGATGGGGTTCGTTGCCTGGCGCGCATATTTGGCGCCGGTGTCCGGTATGAACAGGTTGAACAGGGCGGCGAGTATGTAGAAGAACGCAATGATGAGAATCGCGGCCTCGGCCGGCGTGTCCACACCCGTGTCGAAGTTGGGAATGTCGATGGCGAGCAGCAGGGTGGAAACCTCGGGACTGATCAGCTTCCCTCCGAGAACGACGCCGAGGATGATGGAGGCGACCGTGAGACCTTCGATCCAGCCGTTGGCGATGACCAGTTGCTGCGGGGGCAGCAGTTCGGTGAGGATGCCGTACTTTGCCGGCGAGTACGCGGCCGCGCCCAGCCCAACCACCGCGTAGGCGAGCAGCACGGTTACGTATTGCGGCAGGCCCGGCAGTGTGACTGCATCGTAGAAAAACATCATCCCGCATCCGACGATCTTCACCATGTTGGTGGCGAACATGACACGGCCTTTGGGCAGCGAGTCCGCGAATGCCCCGACAAACGGCGCGAGCACGACGTAGGAAACCGTGAAGAAGAATTTCAGCAAAGGCGTCATCCATGCGGGCCCCTGCATCTGGGCGAGCAGGGCGATGGACGCGATGAGCAGCGCGTTGTCGGCCAGCGACGAAAAAAACTGCGCCGCCATGATGGTGTAGAAGCCGCGCTTCATCGTATGAGTTTTTTCGATTGCAAAGGGTTCCGTGCCTTGCTGTTCGATGTCAGGCGTGCTTTATACCATGAGTGATTTGCACGATCGGCATCGGTATCCGACTTTATCGACGTCACCCGGCAGGAGTGGATCGAGTACCGGACCGTGTCCACGGATCGTGTCCAATTAGATGTCCTGTCGTCGTGTCCTGTTGTCGTGTCCTGCTGTCGTGTCCTGTTGTCGTGTCCTGTTGTCGTGTCCTGTTGTCGTGTCCTGTTGTCGTGTCCTGTTGTCGTGTCCATAAGGTGGCTCATTGCCTTGTCTTATGGTTGAATAGCCGCGGGCCGGGCGAGGGTGCGCTGCAAGAACCTGCAACGGCGGGAGGAAGCATGGCGGACAGGCGGCTGCAGGTGTTTCACGCGGTAGCGAAGCGGATGAGCTTCACCAAGGCGGCCGAGGTGCTGTTCATGACTCAGCCCGCCGTGACGTTCCAGATCAAGCAACTCGAGGAGCAGTACGACACGCGTTTGTTCGCGCGCGGCCATGGACGCATCGAATTGACGCCGGCCGGCGAGTTGGTGCTGCAGTACGCGGACAGGATCCTCGGCCTGTCTGCAGAACTGGAGGCGCGCCTCAAGGAGATGACGGATGGACTGTCCGGCCCGCTGCTGATCGGCGCGAGCATGACCATTGCCGAGTTCATGCTGCCCAGAGTGCTGGGCGAATTCAAGGCGCGCTATCCCGGTGTCCAGGCGCGACTCATCGTCGCCAATTCGGAAACGATCGAAAACCGGGTTGCGGAGCATCTGCTCGACGTGGGGCTCATAGAGGCGCCTTCGCGCCTGCCGGGACTGATGATCGAGGCCTGTTGCGAAGACGAGTTGCAGGTTATCGTTTCCCCTCGCCATCCGCTTGCACGCCTCAAATCGGTTTCCCCAGGCAGGCTGGTCCAGCACCGCTTCATCAGCCGCGAAGCCGGTTCGGGGACGCGTGAATTCGCCGACCTGTATTTCCGCAAGGCCGGGATCCGTCCCGAAGACATCAAGCTGGACATGGAACTGGGTAGCCCCGAAGCGATCAAGAGCGTGGTGGCGGCCGGACTCGGATTCGCAATCATGTCGCGCGTGGCGGTCGACAAGGAGAAACGTCTCGGCGAACTGGCGGCGCTGCCGCTCTTCCCGAAGCTGATTCGAACCCTTTCGCTCGTCTATCCGAAGGAAAAATTCCGCTCCCGACTCGTCAACACGTTCATCGCTTTTGCCAAGGATCGGTTGGCGAGCGCGCACGGGACAGGGACTCGCAAGGCAGGCTAGATGCGGCCCATACACGCCACCATAAACCGGGCTGCAATGCGGCACAACCTGCGCCTGGTGCGTTCGCGCGCGCCGCTTTCGCGGATCTGGGCGGTGATCAAGGCGAACGCCTACGGGCACGGCACGACGCGTGCCGCGGCGGCATTCGTGGATGCCGACGGTTTTGCGATGGTCGAAATCGAGGCGGCGGTGCGGTTGCGCGAGCAGCGCGTCGACAAGCCGATGCTGCTGCTCGAAGGATTTTTCGAAGCGTGCGAATTGCGCGAAATTTCACATCATGGCTTTGCCGTAGTGATTCACTCGATGGAGCAGGTGGCCATGCTGGAGCAAGCCTCGATCGTTAGTCCGATCACCGTCTATCTGAAGCTGAACACCGGCATGAACCGGTTGGGCTTCAGCCTGGCGGCGTTTGGCGAGGCGTTGCTGCGATTGCGTGCCACGCGCAACGTCGCCGATATCGCGCTGATGACGCATTTCGCCGATGCGGACGGTCCACGCGGCGTGGCAGAACAGATAGCGCAGCTGCATTCTCTGACTCAATCCGAAGCACGGCAGGGTGCGGCTGCGATGCCGCGCAGCATGGCAAATTCGGCGGCAACCTTGCGCCATCCCGAGACCCACTGCGATTGGGTGCGCCCTGGCATCGTGCTCTACGGCTGTTCGCCGTTCGAGGACGAGAGTGCGGCGCAGATCGGTCTGCAACCGGCGATGACGCTATCGAGCGAGATCATCGGCGTGCAGCAGCTGCGTCCGGGTGACCGTGTCGGCTACGGCGGTACCTTCACGGCAAACAAACCGATGCGCGTTGGCGTCGTCGCCTGCGGCTATGCCGATGGCTACCCGCGCCATGCGCCGAACGGCACGCCGGTGCTGGTGGCCGGAGCGCCCGCCTCGACAGTAGGCCGGGTGTCGATGGACCTGTTGTTTGTCGATTTGAGCGCGCTGCCCGGTGCGGGTGTGGGTTCTCCAGTGACGCTGTGGGGCGATGGCCTGTCTGCGGACGACGTGGCGCGCAGTGCCGGTACCGTCAGTTACGAGTTGCTGTGCGCACTGGCAGCGCGTGTTCCAGTCAGGGAAATTTGATGGCGAAAGCAGCGCCAAGATCCGTTCACACCTGCAGCGAGTGCGGCGGCGATGCACCGAAATGGCAGGGCCAGTGCCCGCATTGCGGCGCCTGGAACACCCTGGTGGAAAGTGTGGCCGAGTCCGTGCAGAAGCACCGCTTTTCCAGTGTGGCGAAGGCATCCGGACTGCAACGACTTGCGGATGTAAGCGCGCGCGAGGCGCCGCGGCTGGCGACCGGCATAGCCGAATTCGATCGTGTGCTGGGCGGCGGGTTTGTCGGCGGGCAGGTGGTGCTGATCGGCGGGGACCCCGGGGTCGGGAAATCGACCTTGCTGTTGCAGGCACTTGCGCAGATGAGCGCATCGCTGAAGACGGTGTACGTGAGCGGCGAGGAGTCGGCCGAGCAGGTGGCGCTGCGCGCGGGCCGTTTGCAACTGGACTGCGGCAAACTCGAACTCCTGGCGGAGATCCAGCTGGAGCGCATACTCGCCACGCTGGAGAAGGCACGGCCCGACGTGGCGGTGATCGATTCCATACAGACGCTTTACTCCGAGGTGCTGAGTTCGGCGCCCGGGTCCGTCGCCCAGGTGCGCGAGTGTGTTGCGCATCTTGCGCGTTATGCCAAGCAGGCCGGCACCATCATCGTGCTGGTGGGGCACGTCACCAAGGATGGCGCGCTGGCCGGACCGCGGGTGGTAGAGCACATTGTCGACTCCGTGCTCTACTTCGAAGGCGATACCCATCAGAGTTTCCGGCTGATAAGGGCACTCAAGAACCGGTTCGGCGCGGTGAATGAACTGGGTGTGTTTGCCATGACCGAAAAAGGCCTTCGCGGCGTCGCCAATCCCTCGGCCATTTTTCTGTCGCAGCATACGGGCGAGGTGGCCGGTTCGTGCATCCTGATCGCTCAGGAGGGCACGCGGCCGCTGCTGGTCGAGGTGCAGGCACTGGTGGATGCGGCGCATGCGCCCAATCCGCGCCGCCTCAGCGTAGGGCTGGAGCAAAACCGGCTGGCCATGCTGCTTGCGGTGCTGCACCGGCATAGCGGCGTCGCTTGCCACGACCAGGATGTGTTCGTCAACGCCGTCGGCGGGGTCAGGATCAGCGAACCGGCGGCTGATCTGGCGGTGCTGCTTGCCATAGTATCGTCGCTCACCAACCGGCCGTTGCCGAAGAAGCTGGCGGTGTTCGGCGAGGTCGGGCTGGCGGGCGAGGTGCGACCGGCGCCGCGCGGACAGGACAGGCTGCGCGAGGCGGCCAAGCTGGGCTTTACGCAAGCCATTATCCCGCAGGCGAATGCGCCCAGACAGAAGATCGAAGGAATCGAAGTGATCGCGGTGGGACGGGTTGCCGAAGCGCTGGCGCGATTGCGCGATTAGCGCGCAATCCCTGTTCAGGTGCGAACCCGGGTCTTCCACGCGATCCACAACTTGCGGGCCGGTGTCAGCGCGGTCCGCTGGGTAAGCACCTTGAAGCCGTCGCCGCGGATTTCCTCCAGCAAGGTGCGTTGAATGGCGGCCATGATCAATCCCGGGCGCTGTGCGCGCCGGTCCTCGGCGGGAAGCAGGGCGCAGGCTTCCTGGTAGAGCTTTTCAGCGCGGGCGGCCTGGAAATCCATCAGACGCGCGAAGTTTTCCGAGTGCCTCGCCTTGAGTATGTCGGCGGCGCTGACTTCGAAACGCTTCAGTTCGTCCATAGGCAGGTAGATGCGGTTGTTGCGCGCGTCCAGGCCGACGTCGCGAATGATACGGGTGAGTTTCAGTGCAATGCCGAGCTGGATTGCGTATTTTTCACTGGCGGGATTGCTGTAGCCGCAGATGCTGGCGGACAGCAGGCAGGCGATGCCTCCCGCACGCTGGCAGTAACCGTGCAGCCCTGCGAAGTCGAGGTATCGGCTCTGCCGCAGATCCATTTCCATCCCGTCGATGATTTCGTTCAGTCGTTGCCGGGACAGCGCGAAGGGCTCGACGGCAGGGGCCAGCGCGCGCGTGACGGGATGCTGGGGATTGCCCGCAAACAAACGACCGAGTTCGCTTCGCCACCACGCGAGCTTGGTCTGCGCCACGCCCTGGTCGCCGGGTGCGGCTACGGCATTATGGATTTCACTGCAGAAGGCCTGCAGCGCGGTAATCGCGCAAAGGCGATCCTTCTGCAGGAACAGCAACGCGTAATAGATGCTGGATCCGTTGCGGATCGCTTTTTGCCGGCAGTACTCGTCCGGTGTCATGGCTCAAACGTTGGGAAAGGGCGGTCGAACCGGAACTGGGCTGGCTCGCGCATCGTAGAGTGGCGCAGGCGAAAGCGATGCAGGCGAAAACCGTACAGACAACAGACCGCGGGCGACCGATGAACTTTCGCAATGGCCGACCGACATTGCCAGTATTTTCAAAGACTTTGCATGAGGAAGGCAGTCTTTTCCAAATCAGGTTTGAGCCTGGAGCGGTCTGAGAACAGGGGCGCGAAGTGAATCGATCTGTTGAAGAAGGTCGCAGTATAGCGGGGGTATTGGTCAAGCCAGTTTTGATCGGCAATGGAGTTGTTGCGGCGGCGTCATT
>SHXF01000071.1 GCA_009693435.1 Betaproteobacteria bacterium
GGGACAACGGGCGCGCAAACTGCAACCAACGGAAGGAATGACCATGGAAATGCCCGACATGCTCGGAGAAATAAGGGACTTGAATCTGACCTATCTGATGCTCGCGCAACAGATGATACGCGATGACAAGTCTGCCGCCGTATATCGCCGCGCCAGCGGCGACCTGCTGGTCGCGCACCGGACGGTGATGCGCGCGGCGAGTGATGCCGGGGATTGGCTGGTGGTGCGCGCACAGCCTGAAAAATCCGGAACATGCCGGGAAGACGATCCCACCCATGCACTCGCCCTGCTGCAGGCCACGCTGGAGGCTACGGCGGACGGGATACTTCTCCTCGACCGCGATGGCGCCATCCGCAACATGAATCGCCGCTTTGCCGGCATGTGGCGCCTGCCGGAGGCGCTGCTCGCCGCCCGCGACGACAACGCGATTTTCGAATTCATGGCGGGGCTTTTTAGCGATAGCGAGGGCTGTCGGGCGCGCCTGGCGGAAATCGCCCGGGACGAGGGCCGGGAGACTTGCGATTTCCTCCACCTTGCGGACGGTCGCTCGTTCGAATGCAAGTCCATGCCCGCAGGCAGCGGCACGCAGCTGATCGGACGTGTGTTCTCCTTCACCGACATCACCGGCCGCAAGCGCGCGGAGGCAGCGCGCGCGCTGCTCGAAGCGCAGCTGGCCGAAGCGCAGAAAATGGAAGCGATAGGCACTCTCGCCGGCGGCATCGCGCACGATTTCAACAACATCATCGCTGCCATCCTCGGCAATACCGAGCTGGCGCGCCGGGATGCGAGTGCCAATCCGCAGCTGCTGGATAGCCTGGAAGAAATCCGCAGGGCAGGCAACCGGGGACGCGATCTGGTACGGCAGATCCTCTCGTTCAGCCGCAGGCAGGCAACGGCATTCGCGCCGCTCGCGCTCTGTCCGGTCATAGACGAGTCGGTGCGGTTGCTGCGCGCGACGCTGCCGCTTCGCCTGAAGATAGCCGTTCATTGCGATCCCGACGTGCCGGCGGTGCTGGCCGACGCCACCCAGATCGAGCAGGTGGTGCTCAACCTGGCGACCAACGCGATGCAGGCGATGCGCGACTGCGCCGGGCGCATCGACATACGACTGGACACGGTCGTAGTGAATGCGGCAATGGCACGGAATTGTCCGGTGCTGCGTGTACTGCACGAAAAGCATCCCGGCCGCACGGTGCGGCTGACGGTGAGCGACACCGGACCCGGCATGGATGCCGTCACGCTTGCGCGGATATTCGAACCGTTTTTCACCACCAAGGGGAACAACGAAGGCACCGGCCTGGGGCTGTCGGTGGTACACGGCATCGTGCGCGCGCACCAGGGTGCCATCGACGTGGAGAGCCAGCCCGGCAAAGGGACGAAATTCACGGTCTACCTGCCTGCAACGGCCCTTCCGGGCTCCGCGGCAAGCCCTGCCGCGGAGCCGGGCGCCATCATGCGCATGCCGGCCGCGATGCCGGCGAAGGACCCGGATCGCAGTCCGCATATCCTCTATCTCGACGACGATGAGTCGTTGGTGTATCTGGTGCAACGCCTGCTGGAGCGGGGCGGCTACCGCGTCAGCGTCCATACCGACCAGATCGAGGCGCTGGCTGCCTTGCGCGCCGCTCCCGCTTCATTCGATCTGCTGCTGAGCGATTACAACATGCCGGGCATGTCGGGCCTGGAGGTGGCGCGCGCCGCGCGCGCCATCCGCGCCGACCTGCCGGTGGCGGTGGCTTCGGGATTCGTCGACGAAACGCTGTCCTCCCAGGCGACCGAAGCCGGCGTTGTCGAATTGATTTTCAAGGCCGATGCCGTCGAGGATTTCTGCGCGGTGGTGGCGCGTCTGGTGCAGACGGTGACGATCGCGTGCGAATCCCTCTGAAATGCATGGATTCCGAGGGAGCGATTCCTCGCAGCGATTCGGCCGCCGGCGCGCCGCTCACGCACCGGCTCGGCTGGGATAGCGCGGTGATGTCGTGCCCGCGGCCATGCTGAAACGCATCCGTGTCAGTCAACTGCGCCTTGGAATGCACGTCCACGAACTGTGCGGGTCGTGGCTGGAGCATTCCTTCTGGCGCAAGTCGTTCAAACTGGATGAACGGAATATCCTTGACCGGATTATCGAATCCCATATAGCGGAACTCTGGATAGACGTTGCGCGCGGACTGGATGTCGAAGATGTCGAGGGCGCCGAAAGTGGCGGGGCCCGGGAAGTGTCCGAGCAGCAGGTCGAGACTTTCATTGCCCATGTGGTCGACAAGAATGTCGCGGTCGCGCCGGCCGTGAAACGCGTTTCGATGCGCGAAGAACTGCAGCGCGCCGCCAGAATCTGCGCCGAATCGCGCCTTGTCGTTGCCGGCATGTTCGAGCAGGCGCGCATGGGACAGGCCATCGATGCCGGCAAGGCCGAGGCGCTGGTGAGCGAAATATCCGCATCGGTGCTGCGCAACCCGGGCGCTCTCATCAGCGTGGCCCGGCTGAAGACGGTGGACGACTACACCTTCATGCACTCGGTGGCCGTCTGCGCCCTGATGATTGCGCTGGCGCGCAGACTGGGGCTTTCAGAGGGGGAAACCCGGGAAGCGGGACTCGCGGGCATGCTTCACGATGTCGGCAAGATGGCGATCCCGCTGGCCGTGCTGAACAAGCCCGCACGCCTGACCGAGGAGGAATTCACCCTGGTCCAGACCCACCCCGCCGAGGGTCATGGCATGCTGCTGCGCGGCGGCGGCGCATCGGACATGGCGCTCGACGTATGCCTGCATCACCATGAAAAGATGGACGGCAGCGGTTATCCGGAGGGACTCGACGGGGGGCAAATCAGCCTGTACGCAAAAATGAGCGCGGTCTGCGATGTGTACGACGCCATCACTTCGGACCGGCCCTACAAGCAGGCCTGGGATCCGTCCATGGCGTTGCACAAGATGACAGAATGGCGGCAGGGACACTTCGACGAGGCCGTGTTCGCCGCGTTCGTGAAGTGCCTGGGCATCTATCCCGTGGGCTCGCTGGTGCGGCTGCGATCGGGCCGCCTGGGCGTGGTCGTCGAACAATCGGCGCACACGCTGGTCGAACCGAGGGTAAAGGTTTTCTATTCCACAAAATCGCGGGCACGCATCGTTCCTGAGATAATAGATATGTCCAAACGCAGCGGGGCTGGCGACAAAGGCGACAATATCGCGTCCCGCGAAGATCCCGCGCACTGGGGCTTTCCGGATTTGAACGTGCTCTGGCAGTCCGCGGCCGCCCGCTGAGGCGCGGGACCGCCGCAGCCTCTGGAATCCCGGTTCTCACTGTCATGCATCTCGATCCCCGCACCCTGATCGTCGTCACCATCCTGAGCGGCCTGCTGCTGAGCGGCGGGCTGATTGCTGTTTCCCGGGGCTATCTCGCGCAGGTCAGCGGCGTGAAGCGCTGGGCAGCGGCGACGCTGCTGCAGGCGCTGGGATTGATGGTGGTGGGCCCATTGCGCGGGGTCGTGCCAGACTGGCTGTCGATCGTGGTCGGCAACGGCCTGGTCCAGATTTCCCTTGCCTGGTATCTGTTCGTGCTGGCGGAATTCAACGACAGGCCGATGCCCCGACTGCCCGCCTACGCCCTGGTGCTGGCCCAGTGCGCGGGTCTCGCCTGGTTCGCGACCGCGAGTCCCGACCTGGCCGCGCGCATCGTGCTGATTTCGGCCTGCACCGCGACGCTGATGCTGGCCTGCGCCCACGTGCTGTGGACCGGCCGTGGCGAGCGCCCGGCGAGTCATGTGCTTACCGCCGCCCTGTTTGCCACGGGCGGAATTTTCAATGCGGGACGCGGCGCTTATGCCCTGATCCGGCATTCCATGCCGGATCAGGCGCCATTTGCGCCGAGTGCGGTCAACGATGTCGTCTATCTGGCCTACTACGCCATCGTCATACTGATGACCCTGGGCTTCGTGCTGATGTGCAATGATCGCTATATCGCCGAAAAGGCGCGCGCCGATGAAGCGCTGCGCGAGCGCATGAGTTTCATCGACATGATCATCGACAACGCGCCCACCCCCCTTGCTTACTGGACAGACGACCTGCGTTGCACCTTTGCCAACGACGGCTACCTCGAATGGTTTGGCCGCAGCAGGGACCAGATGCAGGGGATCGACATGCAGGCCCTGCTGGGAGACGAACTGTACCGCCTGAACAAGTCCCATATGCGCGCGGCGTTGCAGGGCGAGGCCCGGCGATTCGAGCGTGCACTGACCCGGCCCGATGGCGTGATCGGCGATTTCCTGGTGCAATACATTCCACATCGTCTGAATGGGCGGGTGGCGGGCTTTCTTGCGCAACTGACGGACGTTACGGCGATCAAGCGGCGCGAGGAGCAGTTGCGTCTGAGCGATATCGCCCTGAAAGCGGTTTCCCAGGGGGTAGCCGTGACTGCCCCCAACCTTGCCATACTCTCGGTGAACACCGCATTCGAGGACATCACCGGCTATCGCAGCAGCGAGTTACTGGGGCGATCGTACGAGATCATGCATGGCGGGAACACCGATCCGCGAACGCTGGAAACCATGCGGCTTTCCGTCGCCAATGCCGAGGAGTTCTCCGGCGAATTGCTCGATTATCGCAAGGATGGCTCGACTTTCTGGAATGAAACGACCATTTCGCCGGCATGGGACGATTCGGGCAGGCTGAGTCATTTCGTCTTCGTTGCGCGCGACGTATCCGCACGCCGGGACGCTGAATTCGCACGGACATCGCTGGAAACCCGACTGCGGGAATCGCAGGAGAAGGAGGCCGTCGCCTCGCTGCAGGCGCAGTTGCGCGAGTCGCAGAAGATGGAGGCGTTGGGCACGCTCGCCGGGGGCATCGCGCACGATTTCAACAATGTTCTCGCCACCATTCTGGGTAATGCCGATCTGGCGCGAGCGGACTCGCAGGGCAGTGCCACGGCGCTGGAAAGTCTTGCAGAAATTCGCAAAGCCGCAACGCGCGCCCGCGATCTGGTGCAGCAGATCCTGTCCTTCAGCCGCAGGCAGCCCTCCGACCTCAGGCCCACGCTGCTGGCCGATGTCGTCGACGAATCGGTGCGCTTGCTGCGGGCCACGCTGCCGGCGCGAGTGACGCTGACGGTGCGCTGCGGCGACGCGGTTCCCGCGGTGCTTGCCGATGCCACCCAGATCCAGCAGGTATTGATCAACCTGGTCACCAACGCCATGCAGGCGCTGCAGGGCTCACCCGGGCGAATCGGGATTCGTCTCGACGCGGCCGGCCTGGACGATGCGACGGTGCAGGCGCATCCAGTGCTGCGCGGATTCCGCGAGCAGCACTCCGGCCGGACGGTGCGCCTGGCGGTGAGCGATGACGGCCCCGGCATGGACGCGGCCACGCTGGCACGGATTTTCGAGCCGTTCTTCACCACCAAGCCGGTGGATGAAGGCACCGGCCTCGGCCTTTCGGTGGTGCATGGCATCGTGCAATCGCACGACGGTGCCATCGTGGTGGACAGCGCAACAGGCGAAGGCGCGACTTTTACCCTCTGGTTTCCGGCGGCCGTGGATGAGGATATGGCGGCCGGGATCGCCGGCACCGGATCATCCGGCTCCGGCGACGGGCGGAGCGGCGCAACCGGCGCGCAGGCAATCGCGCCCGACAGCGGCGGTAACAGCGGCCGCGGCCAGCGCATACTGTATCTTGATGACGACGAAGCGATGGTGTTTCTGGTCAAGCGCCTGCTCGAGCGGCACGGCTATGGTGTCAGCGCCCATACGAACCAGCGCGAGGCGCTGGTTGCGCTGCGCGAGGACCCGGCTTCGTTCGACCTGGTGGTGACCGACTACAACATGCCCGGCATGTCCGGGCTGGAGGTGGCGCGCGCCGTGCGCGCCATTCGGGACACGCTGCCGGTGGCGGTGGCCTCCGGGTTTATCGACGAAACACTGCGCCGGGAGGCCGAGGGCGCCGGCGTGCGGGAACTGATATTCAAGCCAACGGCAGTGGAGGAGTTCTGCAGGATCGTCGAACAGCTGGCGCACACGCTGGCGCAGCAACCGGCGCCAGCACGGGACAGCGGTGCACAGTTGACGCCCGGTTGACGAGTGGCGCAGCCTGAGCCGGCGCGAGCACCTTTTCCAGAGAAAACCGCAATGCCTTCGACCGCAAGCAAGCCGAGAATCCTGGTAGTCGAGGACGAAGTCATCGTCGCGCGCGATCTGCGCATGAAACTGTTGGGATTGGGCTACGAACCAGTGGGCCACGTTGCCCGCGGCGAGGAGGCACTGGTCCTCGCCCGGGAGCAACGCCGATCTGGTGCTGATGGATATCCAGCTGGCCGGCGTCATCGACGGCATCGCCACGGCCCATGCCATTCGCGCTGAATTGCGCCTGCCGGTGGTGTTTCTCACCGCCTATGCCGAAGACGACACCCTGCAACGCGCCAAGCTCGCGGAACCCTTCGGCTATGTCCCCACGAACGGGAGTTGCGGACCGTGCTGGAGATGGCGCTGTACAAGCACCGTGCCAACATGCGGATACGGCAGAGCGAGGAAAACCTGGCGATCACGCTGCGCTCGATCGGCGACGGGGTGATCGGCAGCGATGCCGCGGGACGAATTGCGCGCATGAATCCGGTCGCCGCAGCGCTGACCGGCTGGACCGAGTCCGAGACGCTCGGCTTGCCCATAGAAACCGGATTTCACATCGTAAGCGAGCAAACGCGGGCCCCCTCAGTCAATCCGGTGGCGGCAACACTGACCTACCGCCTCGCGCAGGGACTGGCCAATCCCACCGCGCTCATTGCCCGGGACGGAACCGAGCGGTCCATCGCCGACAGCTGCGCGCCGATGCGGGACGACACCGGCCGCATCATCGGCGCGGTGCTCGTGTTTTGCGATGTAACCACAGAACACGCGGCGAGGCGCGCACTGCGGGAGAAGGAGGCGGCGTTGCGCGAAATGAACGACAGCCTCGAGCGAATCGTCTCGGCGCGCACCGGTGAATTGCGCAACAGCGAGAAAAGACTGGAATACGCGCTTGAAGCCGCCCGCGACGGGCTGTGGGACTGGGATTTCGCAAGCGGGCGCGTCCACTACAGCCAGATCTGGGCGCAATTGCTCGGCTATGCCCCCGAAGAAGTTCCGCAGCGGGTCGAATTCTTCTTCTCCGTGCTTCATCCGGGGGATATCGATCGCGTCCGGGCATGGATGGACGAACATTTTGCCGGGCGGACGCCCATCAAGGAAGGCGAAGTGCGCCTGCGCAGGAAGTCCCGCGAGTACCGCTGGTTCCTCGACCGCGGGAAGGTGGTCGCCCGGGATGAGGCCGGCATGCCCTCGCGCATGGTGGGCACGATTACCGACATCGGCGAATCGAGGCGGCTGCGGATGCATCCTGTATCTGGACGACGACGAGTCGCTGGTGTTCCTGATGAAGCGCCTGCTGCTGCGCGGCGGCCAGCGCGTCAGTGCGCACGTCAATCAGAATGAAGCGCTGGCGGCGCTGCGCGCGACCCGGCGTCTTTCAGTCTGGTGGTGACCGACTACAACATGCCGGGCCGCTCTGGCCTGGACATCGCCCGGGAAGTGCATGCCATTCGCGCCGATCTGCCGGTGGTGTTGGCCTCGGGCTTCATCGACGATGCGCTGCATGCGGCTGCCGCAGCGGCCGGGGTGAAGGATTTGATATTCAAGACCGATGCCGTGGAGGATTTCAGCGCCGTGGTGCAGCGGCTGACGGCGACGAATTCACCGGCAAGCTGGGCGGAAGAATCCCGGCACGTGCCGGATAAAGTTCCAGTATCGATACACGAATCGGCCAGAAGGCCGCGTGCTGCTGCAACATATACGAATTATTCTTCAACAATCAAGGCAGGGGAGAAGGGTTCACGCGACGCGCCAGGGTTCATCTGGCGGCAGCGTCACGCCCCGCCCGCAGGCGGTGCATGATGCCCTTCACTTCTTCCGTGGAATGGGGCTTGTGCAGGATATCGTGTATCCCGATTGCCCTGGCGCTGGCGCGCAGCTCGTCGCCAATGTAGCCGGACACAAGCAGCACCGGGCAATCGGGTCGCAGCCTCAGGATCTCGTTTGCCACTGCTCTCCCCGATGTGCCCGGCATCTCCACGTCCAGCAGCACCAGGCCGGTCACCAGTTGGGCGACCGTGTTCAGCCCGAGCATTGCCAGCGCCTGTTGCACGGAGGCCGCCTTGCAGCACAGGCCGTAGAAGGGCGAATTGGCAACCTTCGGCAGCGTCGATGCCAGCCCGACATCGCCGCCTATCAACTGGCCGACGCGGCGAAAATCCGGTTCCTCGGCGCGGGTCTCGCGCTGCAGCCGGGTCAGTATCGTCGGTCAGGGCGGGATGCCGATCTCCCGCACGATTTTGGCGGCATTGCGATCCAGCGTGTCACTGTCCGCGATCATGGACTGTCGGCGCGCGTGCCTGCCTTTGGCGATTGGGCGGCGATGCCGTCCATCGCGGGCGCAACCGCTCCCCCGGCAGGGGCGTGCGACTGGGACGCCGGCGAACTGCCCGGGACTTCATGCCCGCCTGCAGACGCACCGCGCGCAGCGGACGCTCGCACATCGCGCCGGTCTGCTGGCGCCTGCGCAGTGGCGGGGGCCGCCGGCTGGCCTGCGCCGCTGGAGGGCAGTGCCGCGATGGCGCGCGTCACCGACTCGGCCGATGCGTGACCCGGTTCGTCTAGGTGGATCAATCCAAACAGCAGCGCCGTGATGCCTCCCGCAACAAAAAGCGCCAGCGCGGGCATATGTCTGTCATCCATGCAACACACCTCCAGGTCTCGTGGGCTGCAGTTTCCGCAATCCGGAGCCTGCAGACGGTATTCGGCGCAATTTCCCGGAACTTTAGGCGCGCGAACGGACGAGCCGAGCGCGTGCGGACGCGCGCGCGGCGACCGGGGCCTGCACGCGGAAGAAAGAAACGACGCAAAAGGAGCGACAAGAATGATCGACGCAAATTGAGGGCGCAGCCCGATTCGTGTATCATTCTCCATCCCTACTCCGCGTAGGTTCATGACTAAATATGTTTTCGTTTCAGGTGGCGTGGTTTCCTCTTTAGGGAAGGGAATTGCTGCCGCCTCCCTGGCCGCAATCCTCGAGTCTCGCGGCATCAAGGTAACGCTACTCAAACTCGATCCGTACATCAACGTCGATCCCGGCACGATGAGCCCGTTTCAGCACGGGGAAGTGTTCGTGACCGAAGATGGCGCGGAGACCGATCTCGACCTGGGTCATTACGAGCGCTTCCAGTCGACGCGGATGAAGAAGTCCAACAACTTCACTACCGGGCAGATCTACGAATCGGTGATCAAGAAGGAGCGCCGGGGCGACTACCTCGGCCGCACCGTCCAGGTCATTCCGCACATCACCGACGAGATCAAGGCGTTCATCGCGCGCGGCGCGAACGGCGCCGACGTGGCGATAGTCGAGATCGGCGGCACGGTGGGCGACATCGAGTCGCTGCCCTTTCTCGAGGCGGTGCGCCAGATGGGGATGGAACTGGGGCGGAAGAACACCTGCTACATACACCTGACCCTGGTCCCGTACATCAAGTCGGCGGGCGAGATCAAGACCAAACCGACGCAGCACTCGGTCAAGGAACTGCGCGAGATCGGAATTCAGGCGGACGCGCTGCTGTGCCGCACCGACCGGCCGTTGCCGGACGAGGAGCGGCGCAAGATCACGCTGTTCACCAACGTGCCGGTCGAGGCGGTCATCGCGGTGTGGGATGTGGACTCGATCTACAAGATCCCGACCATGCTGCATCGTCAGATGCTCGACGAGATCGTCTGCCACAAACTCGATATCCTGGCGCGGCCGGTCGATCTTTCCGCCTGGGAAAAACTGGTGTATGCGCTGGAACATCCCCAGCACGAGGTGACCATCGCACTGGTGGGCAAATACGTCGACCTTACCGAGTCGTACAAGTCGCTGTCGGAAGCGCTGATACACGCCGGCATCCACACCCGCAGCAAGGTGAACATCCGCTACGTCGACTCGGAGGTGATCGAGACCGAAGGCCTGGGCATGCTGGACGGAATCGATGCCGTGCTGGTGCCCGGCGGGTTCGGCAAACGCGGCATCGAGGGAAAGATCCTCGCCATCCGTCATGCGCGCGAAAACCGGATTCCCTACCTTGGGATTTGCCTGGGGATGCAACTGGCCGTGATCGAATATGCGCGCAATGTGGTGGGCCTCGCCGGGGCCAACAGCACCGAATTCGAACCCGGGAACCCCCATCCGGTGATCGCGCTCATCACGGAATGGCAGGATCGGGACGGGCAGGTCGAGCGGCGCACGGAACAATCCAATCTCGGCGGCACGATGCGCCTGGGCGCGCAATCGGCAACGCTGGAGCAGGGCAGTCTGGCGCGCACAATATATGGCAGCGGCACGATCAACGAGCGGCATCGCCATCGCTACGAAGTCAACAATCAGTACGTGGGCCGCCTCAAGGAGAAGGGGTTGCGCATCTCCGGCCTCACCACATCGGAACAGCTGTGCGAGGTGGTTGAATTGCCGGGGCATCCCTGGTTTGTCGGATGCCAGTTTCATCCGGAATTCACCTCAACACCGCGGGCGGGCCATCCCCTCTTCAATGCATTCATTGAAGCGGCGCTGCAGCATCGCGCGGAAGCCGCCAAGAGCGCTGTCGCGGCATGAAGCTGTGCGGATTCGATGTCGGCCTCCAAGAACCGCTGTTTCTCATTGCCGGGACCTGCGTCATCGAATCGCGCCAGATGGCCCTCGATACCGCAGGCACGCTGAAGGAACTCTGCGCCGCCCTCGACATGCCGTTCATCTATAAATCGTCGTACGACAAAGCCAATCGCAGCTCCGGCAAGTCGTATCGGGGAATGGGAATGGAGCAGGGCCTTGCGATCCTCGCTGAAGTGAAGTTGCAGATCGGCGTGCCGGTGCTGACCGATGTGCACGAGGCGGGAGAAATTGCCGCCGCGGCCGCGGTGGCGGATGTGCTGCAGACGCCGGCGTTTCTTTGCCGCCAGACCGATTTCATTCACGCCGTCGCGGCTTCCGGCAAGCCGGTCAACATCAAGAAGGGGCAATTTCTCGCGCCGGGCGACATGAAGCACGTGGTCGACAAGGCGCGGCAGGCGGCGGCCGACGCGGGCTACACGGACACCATCATGGTGTGCGAGCGCGGCGCCAGTTTCGGTTACAACAATCTTGTCTCGGACATGCGCTCGCTCGTCATCATGCGCGAGACCGCCTGCCCGGTGGTGTTCGACGCCACGCATTCGGTTCAGTTGCCGGGCGGGCAGGGCAGTTCGTCGGGGGGGCAGCGCGAATTCGTCCCCGTGCTTGCGCGCGCCGCCGTTGCGGCCGGTGTCGCCGGCGTGTTCATGGAAACCCACCCCGACCCGGCAAAGGCCCTGTCGGACGGCCCCAACGCGTGGCCGCTTGCCCGGATGCGGGAATTGCTGGAGACATTGAAGGCACTGGATACCCTGGTGAAGCAGCGCGGCTTTCTTGAAGCAAGTGCTTGGTGAACAGGGATACGGGTACCATTTCGCAACCGGGTTGTGATGACAGGAAGACAAGACAATGAGCTCGATCGTCGATGTGGTCGCAAGGGAGATTCTGGACTCCAGGGGCAATCCCACCGTTGAGGCGGATGTGCTGATCGAGTCCGGCGTCATGGGGCGCGCCGCCGTTCCCTCGGGCGCCTCCACCGGCAGCCGCGAGGCGCTGGAACTGCGCGACGGCGACAAGGGTCGCTACGGCGGGAAGGGCGTGCTGAAGGCGGTCGAGCACATCAACACCGAGATCAGCGAAGCCATCATGGGTCTGGACGCCCAGGAGCAGAGTTTCATCGACGACGCGCTGGTCGACCTTGACGGCACCGACAACAAATCCCGCCTGGGCGCAAACGCGCTGCTCGCCGTCTCCATGGCGGTGGCCAAGGCGGCGGCGGAGGAATCGGGGCTG
Organism: Betaproteobacteria bacterium; assembly: GCA_009693435.1. The sequence goes on from SHXF01000071.1 coordinate 11,940, forward strand.
CCGCTGTATCGCTATTTCGGCGGCTCCGGCCGGATGCAGATGCCGGTGCCGATGATGAACGTGATCAACGGCGGCGCGCATGCGAGCAATCCCCTGGACGTGCAGGAATTCATGATCATCCCGGTGGGTGCGCGGAGTTTTCACGAGGCACTGCGCTGCGGCGCGGAAGTATTCCAGGCGCTCAAGGGGCTGCTTGCATCGAAGGGCCTGTCCACCAATGTGGGTGACGAAGGCGGCTTCGCCCCCGATGTCGCGAGCAACGATGCGGCGATCAACCTGATACTGGAGGCGATAGACAGGGCCGGTTACCAGGCGGGCAGCGACGTGCTGCTCGGTCTGGATTGCGCGAGTTCCGAGTTCTACCGCGATGGACGATATGTGCTGGAATCCGAGGGACTGAGCCTGACTTCGGCCGGGTTCACCGACTATCTGGCGAACCTGGCCGACAGGTACCCTATCGTATCCATCGAAGACGGCATGGCCGAATCGGACTGGGCCGGATGGAAAACGCTGACCGACCGGCTGGGGCGGCGGATCCAGCTGGTGGGCGATGACCTGTTCGTCACCAACACCGCAATCCTGCGCGAAGGCATACAGCTCGGCGTGGCCAATTCCATCCTGATCAAGGTCAACCAGATCGGCACGCTTACCGAAACGTTTGCGGCGATCGAGCTTGCGAAGCGCTCGGGGTACACCTCGGTCATTTCACACCGCTCGGGCGAAACCGAGGACACCATCATTGCCGACATTGCTGTGGGCACCAATGCGCTTCAGATCAAGACCGGTTCGCTGTCGCGATCGGACCGGGTGGCCAAGTACAACCAGTTGCTGCGCATCGAAGAAGACCTGGGCGACACCGCCAGCTATCCGGGGCGGGACGCGTTCTACCAGTTACGGGGATGAAACTGCTCGCGGCCTCGCTTGGCGTCCTGATCCTGTTGCTGCAGTATCCGTTGTGGCTGGGCAAAGGCGGGTGGATGCGCGTGTGGGACTTCGATCGCCTGGTGCAAAACCAGAAAGAGCAGAACCATGGGTTGCAGCAGCGCAACGCCGCGCTGGATGCGGAGGTGCGGGATCTCAAACAGGGCTTTGAAGCCATCGAGGAACGTGCCCGTTACGAACTCGGCATGGTCCGGCAGGACGAGGTGTTCTTTCAGATCGCGCCTGCTACGCAGGCTGCCTCCTCGCCTGTGGCCAGGAAATGATCCGGCAGCGGCAGTGCCGCAGAGGCGAGCACAGTCACCCTTAATTTCACCAATCGCTTCCTCGGTGAGGGCTTCGTGCGGTGGATGGAATCCTAGGCGGCGAATTTCGTCACGCGATTGCGACCGGCCTGCTTTGCTTCATACATGGCACGATCGGCGCGAGCGAGCAGCGTATCGATGCTGCGGCCGTCTTCGGGATAACCGGCGACTCCAATGCTGACGCTTGTCATGATCTGCGTGCCGGCCGCTTCCAGCGGCGTCGCTGCAATGGCGCTGCGTATGCGCTCGGCCACGTCCAGCGCGCCTGCCGCCCCTGTCTCCGGAAGCAGCACCAAAAATTCGTCGCCGCCGTAGCGGGCCAGCACGTCGGTGTGACGCAGTTCGGTCGCGATGGACTTGGTCACGAGTTTCAGCAGGGCATTCCCCGCTTCATGGCCATGCGTGTCATTGACCATCTTGAGGTTGTCCGAATCGATCATCAACAGGCTCGCCGGGCGGTTATAGCGCACCGATTGGGCAAACAGCCGGTCCACAGCGATGGCAAATCCCCTGCGGTTGTAGACACCCGTGAGATCATCCGTTTCGGACAGCAATTTGGCCCGGTTGAGGCCGTACCGTATGTCCGCGGAAAACATGGTGGTGACGTAGGCGACCAGCAACATGGGAGCGAGCTGGGCGGCCAGCCCGCCGACAAACGCGAGGCTCAGCAATTCGCGCGCGGAGGTATTGTCGCCGAGCAGAATGAAACAGGCCGCCACCAGCGCGACTTCGAACAGGGTGACGATCTTCCCCAGGGTGAGCGCACTGGTGATGATGACCAGCAGATAGGCATTGAGCAGCGGACTGGCCAGCCTGCCCGTAAACCAGGCCGCCCAGGTGATGAAGATGATCATCGCCCATGTTTCCAGCGCAATCTTTCCGCGGGAAACGGTCTTGTAGAACTGGATGAAATGAAACGAAAGCACAAAGGCGGCGTAGAAAAACAGCGCCATGCCGATGGCGGCCCTGGCATCTGCCGCGGGACCTTCGAACACCTGGTACAGCAGCACGAGGATGAGCAGCAGCCACTCAATTTCCGCAACCGTGCGTGAAATACCGCGCAGTTCCTCTTGCTCGATGGTGAATTTTTCGTCGACCTGTGCAGTCAAAGCCTCTCCCAGGGTTACATGCAAGGCGGCTTTTCGGGGCCGCACTCTGACGAACCTTCTCGTGCGGATATTAAACCGGACCGGCGGGTGTAACGACCGGATTTCCAAAATTTCCGGTTTCCGCCCGGAAGTCCCCGGGGTTGGCTCTCGCAGCCCCTGGTGCGAAGAATTGCGGGGTGCTTACAGCTCCTTTCCAACCACACGGTCGATCGAGTAGGGCCCGCCGCGGCGCCACCATATGGCCAGCAGTACGAGGCTCCACAGCAACACGAATTCGTATCCTCGATTGAGCCAGGAAAATCCGTTGGGAAGGTAGTGTGCGAACATGATATAGGCCAACTCTATCAGCGGGGTCTGCCGAAAAGCTGGGTCCAGTAGATGCCGGCGCCGCTCGACCTGTTGACGGCGAAGGCGACGCCCATCTCGGTAAATTGCGGACCCATCAATGTGCCGCAGTGGGACGGGCTCTTGATCCATGCCTGTACCGCTGCTTCGGGAGTCATCTGTCCGGCGGCGATATTCTCGCCGACTGAACGCCAGCGATAGCCCCCGCGTGTAACGCGGTCGGGTGGAGTGGTTCCGTCAGGCGACTGATGCGCAAAATAGTTCTTGCTCGCCATGTCGGATGCGTGGGTGGACGCGACCTTGCTCAGGGTGGCGTTGAGGACAACCGGCGGGGCGGCGGGAAGCGATTTTTCACCGCACAGTCTCTGCTGGGAACGCGTTTCATTGACCAACTCGACCACCCGCTGCGCCACCGCTTCTGCCGACTCGGCGAGAGGTGGCGAAAACGGAGAAGCGAGAATAATCCAGGCCTGAAGGTCCTGTTGATGGATGCCGATATCCTTCAGCGTCGCGTCGATCAGGTGTGTGCAGGATTTGGCGGCGACGACATCGGCTATGGCCTTTGCACCGGGCACGCCGCGCATGCGTATCAGCGCGGACCACAGGGGGCGATAGCCGCTGGCCGTCAGAGCCTCCCGGTGGGGCATGTTTCCCGCGCTTTTCCGGGTGGCTTCGCTGAGTTGGGGCTGCTCCACGAGCGGCGTGGCATTGCCCGGTTGTCCATCACACCCTTGCATCCGAATGGCGTTGACTGCGTCGAGGATTTCTGCGTTCGATGCGGCGACCGACCAGACGGGATTCCCTGTCGCGCAGACGGCCGCCAACAGGACAGCCGCGCGCATGGTGCAGCGGCGGAACACCGGCAAATCGCCCGGACTTACTCCCGTGTTTCTCCTGTTCATTACCTTGGTCCTCATCATCTGGTAAGCAAGGCCTCAACTCACCAATGGGGAATTCGGCGCCTCTGATAGGATAACGACGCTGAAAAATATCATTCGCGACGTTGCCAGAGAGCCTGCATGGAAATCAAATTCGGCGTCTTCGATCACCTGGACCGCAACAACCTGCCACTCCCGGAATATTACGAGTCCCGCCTCGCCCTCATCGAGGCGTACGAGCAGGCCGGTTTTTACTCTTACCACCTGGCGGAACATCACCAGACGCCGCTCGGCATGGCGCCATCCCCCAGTGTATTCCTGGCCGCTGTTGCGCAGCGCACCCGGGTTATGCGCTTCGGCCCCATGGTGTATGCGCTGCCGCTCTATCACCCGCTGCGCATGATAGAGGAAATATGCATGCTCGATCAGATGAGCAACGGGCGGCTGGATATCGGCTTCGGACGGGGCGCATCGCCCATAGAACTCGCTTATTACGGACAGGACCCGGCAAAGGCGCAGCGCAACTACGCCGAGTCGCTGGAACTGGTCCTGAAGGGGCTGACGGAGAAGACGCTGGACTTCGAAGGCGAATTTCACCGGTTCAGGGATGTGCCGATGGAACTCGAACCACTGCAGAAGCCCCATCCGCCGATCTGGTATGGCGCGCATACGCCGGAAAGCGCGGAACGCGCGGCGCGCAAGCGGCTGCACATCATCAGCCTCGATCCGCCCGACGAGGCCAGGCTGATTATCGAACGTTATCGGACAGTGCGCGCGGAAATGCCGTCCGCGATGCCGGCCGGAACCGATCCCGCGCCGATGATGGGCATCGGCCGCTTCGTGGTGTTGGCGCAGAGCGACGATGCGGCGCTGGCGCTGGCGCGTCGGGCCTACACAAGGTGGAACGACAGTTTCACCTTCCTGTTCCGCAAGCACGGCACGGTGCTGCAACGCTTCGCGCGACCACCGGATTTTGACGGGATCATCGCGGTGGGACAGGGTTTTGCAGGATCCCCTGCCACCGTGATCGAGGCCATACGAAGACAGATCGATGAGACCGGGGCCAATTATTTCGTCGGGCAGTTCGCCTTTGGCGACCTGCCGCAGGGCGAGACGCGGGCGTCGCTGGATCTCTTTGTCAATGAGGTGATGCCCGGACTGAAACGTGCTACAGCAGCGCAATAAACCTGCGTTGCGCGCCCTGCGGGGCGCGCAGTGCCGATCCCGGAGAAACAAGGAGGTATCGTTCGTGCGCCATCATACGTCCGTCGATTCAGTCAGTCCCGGTCAAGCCCGCATCGCGGTTTCCTTTCGCGGCGTCTTACTCCTGCTGTGCCTGCTGTCCGGTGCATTTTCTGTTGAACATGCGCGCGCGCAGGCTTATCCGAACAGGCCGATTCGCGTGCTCGTTCCACTGGACGCAGGCGGCCCGGTCGACGCGCTGATGCGCAACCTGAGCCAGATCGTCTCGGAGTCGATCGGGCAGCCCATGACCATAGTGAACATTCCCGGCGCCAGTTCGCAGATCGAGCTTGCCGCCTGCGCGAAGGCGCCGCCGGACGGATACACGATATGCGAAAACTCCATGACCGGCATGAGTTACGGCCCGTTGCTGTTTTCAAACTTGCCTTATGACACCGAGAAGGACTTCGCGCCTATCACCAATCTCGTCATGCTCCAGGGAATCATCGTGGCGAACAAAGACGTTCCATTCAACAATATCCGGGAAATGATCGCCTATGCCAGGGCGAAGCCCGGGGTGCTCAACATGGGCTCCTGGGGTGTCGCGAGCACGGCTCACATCTACCTGGAATGGATCAAGAACCAGACAGGAGCGGACATCGTTCACGTTCCCTACAAAGGGGGTGGCAATCCGGTAATCGCGGCAATGCTGGCCGGTGACGTGCACGTAGGCTACCTTGCGACCGGCCTCATTCTGCCTTTGATAAAAGCCGGAAAAGTAAAGCCCATCGTCGCCGCCACGTCGCAACGCTCGCGTTTCCTGCCGGATGTGCCCACGCTTGCCGAACACGGCCTCGACCCGGGAGGCGCGGTATGGTTCGGGCTGTTCGCGCCGTCACGCACACCCAAGCCGATTATCGACAGGCTGAACGCGGAATACGTGAAAGCGCTGCGCAATCCGGTGTTCCAGGAGCGCTTCCTCGAGTTGCAGGCATACGATGCGGCCGGCAGTTCCCCCGCCGAATTCGCCGAATTCCTGAAGGCAGATCGCGCCGCTGCGGCACGCCTCATCAAGATTATCGGGCTCAAGCCCGAGCATGTCGGTGCGCAGCCTGGTCCGGCCGCAGGAAGTCGGTGACTGTACGCTGAATCGGCGGGGTAAAAACGCGCTGTCCGTCAGGGAATCGGCATGAGCGGTTTCTTCCCGACGTGCAACTGCATGTCTACCGCCGAAAGCAACGCCGCCGTGCTGGCGTAGGCGCCCATCAGCAGCACCAGATCGACTACTTTGTGGGGCCCATACAGAGCTTTCAGCCTGGCGAATGTCTCCGATTTCACTTTGTGGTCGCGCCACAACTGGCGTCCCAGTTCGATTACCAGCGCCTGCGTATCGTCAAGCCCGGCGGTGCTGCGGCGGTATTTGATGACGTCGATGACGTTCTGCGACACGCCTTCCTTCAGTGCCTCCGGTTCGTGTGCGACCCATTCGAACTGGCTGTCCATCTCGCGCGCGGTGGCAAGAATTGCGATTTCACGGATATGCGGCGTGAAGCCTGCTTCGAATCGCAAATAGCGGTTTACCGCCGTAAGCTGTGCCGTGGTCCTGGGGCTGTAGAGCTGAATGCCGGCCGGACCCTGCAAGCCGGCGATACTGGCACCGGGTGTATTGCCGCGGTCGAAAGCCCGTTTGCCGGCCTCGTCCAGATCCTCGCGGTTGGGCAAGGGCAGGCGGAATCGGGATCTGGTGTCGATGTCCGGGGGCAGCGGGTCGGCCATGCCTGAGAGTGTACCGCCTGTTTGAGCGTAGGCAGGATACGCACTGGGCAGAATCGCTACGGCGCAAAGCAACAAGACAGCAGGATGCTGGAGATGGAATTTCGGCACAGCATGACCCTTTGCAGGGGATTCGAACCAGAATGCTACACGCTCAACACTCGCAACAGCAGCGTCGCCTGTGCCGCCGGGATGGTCGCCGACACCATGAACAGCGCGGAGGACACAAGCACCGTCCAGCCTGCGAAAAACCCGAGTGTATGGTTGAACACACGGCTGACCCATGCGTATGACGCTCCGGCATTGGCATCCACCCGGTTGAGGTGCATGTAGGCGAATGCGATCCCGAACATGACAGGCCGCAATACAGCAGGCTTGCAGGCGCGAGCAGACCCACTGCGGCGATCAGTGTCGCGATTGTTGCTGCGATGCTGTAAGAAGGTGCGGTACCTGCGACACCGATAATCACCGAGTGGGCAAGGCCCAGGGCGTCTTTCTCCAGGCTCCGCCCTTGAGGAAACGGCACATCGCCCCTTGTTAGGTGTTTCCTCAATCTGCCCTGGCACCCGACGCGCGAATTACGCCGCCCCAGCGTTCGCGCTCCTGCGCCATGAATGCCGACATCTCGGCCGGCGTGCTGCCGATTGCCGTGGTGCTGCGACTGGACAACTGTTCCACTACATCGGCTAGCTTCATCACCTCGGCGACGGCACCGGCAAGCCGGTTCACCAGCGCAGGCGGTGTGCCTGCCGGGGCAACGATTCCGTTCCAGGTGGCGGCCGCATACCCGGGCAGCACCTCTGCCACTGCAGGCACGCCCGGTAGCAGCGGATGGCGCTTCTCGCTGCCGATGCCAAGTACCTTCAGACGACCCGCGCGGATATGCTGGAACACTGTGCCCAGGTCGAAGAACACCATGTCGACCTGTCCGCCTATGAGGTCGGTAAGGCCGGTGGCCAGGACCTTGTATGGAACATGCACCACCTTCACGCCGGCCATGGACTTGAACAGTTCCGCTGCGAGGTGAAGCGTGCTGCCGCTGCCTGCCGAAGCGTAGTTGAGCCGGTCCGGGTTGGCTTTTGCATAGGCTATCAGCTGCTGCAAACTTTCCGCTGCCTGCTTTGGCGGCACGACCAGAACAAGGGGCGTGGAGGAGACCAGCGACACCGGCACGAATCCGTCCGGATCGTAGTTGAGTCTGGCATACAGGGTCTTGTTGATCACCAGCGGCGGCGGTGGGGTGTACAAAAGGGTGTAGCCGTCCGGACTGGCCTTGGCAACGTATTCCGCTCCGATATTCAGGCCGGCACCAGCGCGATTGTCGACGACAACAGGCTGCCCCCACTTTGCCTGGAGCTTTTCCGCAACCAGCCTCGCGATCGAGTCCACGCCGGTGCCTGGTGCGGACGGAACCACGAATTTGATTGCCCTCGCGGGGTAGTCCTGCGCGCCGGCTAACGTCGCCGAAACCAGCGCAGAGACAATCAACATTCCGCCGGAAATTTTCCTGGTGATAGCGGCAATCACGGTGGCATTCCTCCCTGGTCAGCATGGGCACGCGGCATTCGCACACCCGATGTAGGCGTGGCCGCAGCATACCGGACCCTACGGTCCTGTGCCGACACTCCACCCGTCCCCTGCGGCCTGTGACTTTCGCCCCGGGGAGGGCTGAATGATCTTCCCTAGCCTGCGTTGCGCGCTCCGCTTTCGGCGGCGAGGGTATAGTGCCATGGTGTTGACGCGAACTCGGACTGGTGGGGCGATGCGCTGTCACGCCCGCGGTCCGAGGTGGGCGCACGCTGCGTGCGACCGCAATCTCCGGGACCCAACGTAAATGTTCACCAAATCGAAGCCGCGCGAAAGGTCGCTTTACAATCTGTTTCTGCTCAACCAGGGCAGGGACCTGGACAAGTGGCATCACTACTTCAATATCTACGAGCGATTCTTTGCCCCGCTGCGCGGCCGGCCGCTGAAGATTCTAGAGATAGGGGTGTACCTCGGTGGCTCGCTTCGCATGTGGCGCGACTATTTCGGCGAGTCAGCGCAGATCGTGGGCATAGACAAGAACCCGGCCTGCGCGGAATTTGCAGGGGAGGGCGTGACGATACGCATCGGCCACCAGGCGGACCGGGAATTTCTTGCGCAGGTGAAGGCAGAGGCGGGTGGTTTCGACATCGTGATCGACGACGGCAGCCACATCGGGGCGCATCAGATAGCCTCCTTCGAGGGAATGGCACTTACTTTAGGTTCGCAGCGATAGAAGCGGCGGTGTAAGTGTTTGAATAGGCAGGGGTGGCCGACCCAAGGATTGATAGGATGGTTGTTAGCAGACAGCCAAACCATCGCCCCGAAAGGCCAGCCATGACGGATCGT